>CAZDTC010000477.1:0-2194 GCA_964508125.1 uncultured Candidatus Kuenenia sp. | reverse complement strand
CGGGTCGTGAAATCCCTCGATGTCGATGCTGCCCCGCCAGCCGGCCATGCGCAGGGTCGAGATCAGGTCGGTCCAGTTGGTGTCGCCGAAGCCGGGCATGCGGTGAAATCCCCAGGGCACGCCGCCGCGGATGCCGTTCGTGCGCACCACGTCCCAGAGCACGGTGGCATCTTTCCCGTGGACGTGCCAGATGCGATGGACCCAGCGCCGCAGTTGCGGCAGCGGGTCGACGAGGCTCATGAGCTGATGGCAGGGCTCCCACTCGAGGCCGATCGCGGGGCTCGTCACTTCCGCAAACATCGCCTCCCAGGCCTGCGGGGCGAAGGCGATGTTGTGGTCGCCGCTCTCCCACGATCCGCGCTTCTCGCAGTTTTCGAACGCCAGCCGCACGCCGCGGTCTTCCGCGCGGGCGGCCAGCGGCCGAAACACCTCGCCGAATCGACCGAACGACTCGGGCACCGGCCGGCCGGGCACGCGGCCGGCGAACCCGGCCACGATGTCGCAGCCGAAGGCGGAAGCCGAGTCGACGAGCCGCTCCCAATCGCGCACCGTCTCGGGGCTCGTGAGCGGATTGCCGTAGACGCCGATCGCGCTGACCCGCGGAAGCGCATCGTGCTGCGGCACGGGATGCTGCTCGAGCACGGATCGCACGCCGGCGGCAAGGGCCTGCAGGTCGATGTCGCCCACGGAGCGGCCGAACACGATCTGAAACGACTCGAACCCGAGCCCGAGCAACTGCCGGATCACCTCCGGCGTGCGCTCGTGGGCGGGCACGACCGTGCCGATGCGGATATCTGCGTGAGCATCCATGGGAGAGCCTAGACTACACTGAAGCCAGTTTCCCGCGGCACCGCCCATGAACAAGGCCTTTTGCAAGGAGCCCGATACCGCCGCCCCGCCCCGCTGCCCGGGATGCGGCCACGATGGCACGCAGGTGGCTGAAGCGACGCTGAGGGCCCACGTCCCGGCCGATCTGGCCGACGCGCTGGCCGAGCCCGCCTACTTCTGTGGCACCGACACCTGCGCGGTGGCGTACTTCGACCTCCTCGAGCGCAGTGTGCCGGCTGCGGAGTCCAGCGGCCTGTGCTGGCCGAAGGATCCCGCCGGCCCGCTCTGCGCCTGCCACGGGCTCACGGCCGACGACGTCGAGGCCGACCTCGCCGAGGGCACCCCGACACGGGTGCGCGAGGTCGTGCGCCGGGCGGGTCTCCCAGAGACCGCCTGCTCCACGAAAAGCGCCGACGGCCGCTCCTGCGTGGCCCGCGTGCAAAAGTTCTACCTCCGCCGCCGCGCGGAACTGGGCGGGTAGATGCGGCTCCTGAGCTGGAACATTCACAAGGGGATCGGCGGCCGCGACCGCCGATATTCGCTCACGCGGATCATCGACTGCATCGAGGCCGAAAACCCCGACCTCGTCTGCCTGCAGGAAGTCGACCGGCTCGTGCGGCGGAGCCGCTTCGACGACCAGCCCCGGCTGCTCGCCCGGGCGCTGCGGTTCCATTCCGTGTTTCAGCAGAACGTGGCGGTGGGGGAAGGCGCCTACGGAAATCTCATGCTCACGCGCTGGCCGGTGGCGAGCCGGCATCGGATCACCCTGCGGCACGGTCGGCGCAAGCCGCGCGGCGCCCAGCTCGTGCTGGTCGACTCGCCGGAGGGGCAGCTGCACCTCGTGCACACGCACTTGGGCCTCGCCGAGCAGGAGCGGCGTTGGCAGGTGGAGCGGCTCCTCGGCCACATGCTCTTCCGCTCCGCCGACCGGCATCCGACGCTCGTGGTCGGCGACTTCAATGACTGGCGCGACACGCTCGCGCTGCAGATGGCGGCGGGCGGCTTTCGGCAGGTCACGAGCCCCGCCGCGCGGTTTCGCACGTTTCCGGCCTGGCTCGCGATCGGATCGCTCGACAAGGCGTTTGCCCGCGGGCCGATCGACGTGCGCCACACCCGCGTCGTGCGCACGAGCCTGACGAAGGTGGCGAGCGACCACCTGCCGCTCGTCATCGACTTTCATCTTCCCGGGAATTCTCGGCATCGTGCCGAAATTCCCTTGGCCGACCTCCGTCGGCTGGAGGTGACCCGGTCCTCTGGACCTGGCGCGTAGTGGGGCGCTTCTACGTAGGACAGGCTTTAGCCTGTCAACCGCGACTCCGCGGCCGCTGCGATGGTGGCCTCGATGTCGGCGTCGGTGTGAGCGGCC
>CAZDTC010000476.1:0-2195 GCA_964508125.1 uncultured Candidatus Kuenenia sp. | reverse complement strand
GCCGCATCCGCGCGGCGAGCGTGCTCTACGGCGTGCCCTGCATCACGACGCTGCCGGCCGCCGAGGCCTGCGTGCGGGCGATGGAGGGCCTGCGCACCGAGCCGATGGGGGTGCAGCCGATCCAAGACCGGTTTCCCGAGACGCTCACGGCCTGCTGACGCGGGGAACGTGGGGGGCGACGACTGTGACCATGGTCGTGGAGATCGATTGAATCGTGACCAACGACATCGTGGTGCGGCCGGACATCGTAGTCGTGTGTGGCCCTGCCCCGCGGCAGCATGTCGAGCAGCCACCGGCGTTCGTGGCCGAGATTCTCAAGGATAGAACGGTCAATGGCACTTCCACAATCATCGAAGGGTTGACGAGCGTTCGATGAGCGTCGGCAGGGGCCGGTGGTGAGCCCGGTGGCGGCTGGCGTGGATCGCCACTCAATTGATCGGCAGGGTGAGCACCGGGCCCTGGCTCCTCTCCTGCAGCTGGAGGCCGAGGATCATCTCGAGCATGTTGACGACCGCCCGGGACATGGCGTCTTCCTCCGCCACGTAGAACCAGTGGCCGCGATAATGGACCGCCAGCGTCGTGTGCCAAGGCCGATGCTTCTGCACGCAGACGTGGAAGAAACCCCTCGTCAACTGCCGGGGATCGAATCGCCGACCATCCTGGCCGCAAAAACTCGGTGCCACACCGCTGGCCAGATGCTTCTCGGGGACATCCACGCCCTTCGACAGGAACGACATGATCTGATAGCCAGATCGCACGTTGATCTCGATCTCGGTCTCCGAATCGTAGGTTTCATCGTCGCGGGTGTCGGGGTCGTCCGTCGTGGCGGGTGGATCCACGGCGGGGCCTGGCAGAGGCAGAAGCTCGGCGCCGTCCTCCGCGAGGGCCATGGCTGGAGCCGTGTCCCGCTCGTTTACACGGTTGAGGTCGATCTTGTGTTTCTCCATCGACAACACACGGTAGACGGTGCGGCCCGGACGGAGTCGGAACGTGTTCGTGATCTCCGCCAGTTCGGGAGAGTCGAGTTCGGAGGGGGCGATCACCGCGGCGAGAACGGTGTCCTTGTGAACGACCTGGACTCGCTCGTTGTCGCTCTCGAGCGCGTAACCCTTCTCCGCGGCATTGACGAGGTCCATCCCCGACATCATCGTCACCTTCACCGGGTCGAAGGACCTGTTTTTTTGTGTGGCCAGCCGCAGGCCGATGCCGCCGCGGCGTTGCAATTCCAGAAAGTTTTCGATGCCGTATCGATAGGTGGCGTTCGAGTCGAGCACCTTGCCGAGCGGCGACGTCGCCAATGGGGCGTTTCGTACGCCGTTGATGGAGTCTACGAAGGCGAGAAAGAATATCTCGGTGTTGCCGCCGGGGCTGATGTCGAGGAGCGTCTCGGCGCCCAGCGTCTTGAAGAGTGTCGACGAGACGTTGTAGCCCGTCCGTGGTGTGTAGGAGAGCGTTGGGGCGTCGCGGAGCTTGAACAGCCCGCCCCACACCCCGAGCCCCGGAGTCGTCGTCGATCCGCCGGTGCCGTCGGACGCCGCCTCGATTTGCGAGGTGATCGCCGGTAGATCCATGAAGTTTGGCGACTCGCCGTAACGCAAGCGCACGATGTTGAGCAGGATCTCCTGATCGGCCGTGAGGCTGTAGGACTGGTTGTAGGCGAGTCTCGTCGAGCGCACGGCGAGCCCCCCCATGCAGCCGGTCGCGACAACGCCCACGAGCGACACGAGGGCGACGGGGAGCCCGATGATGTGCCGTTTTCGGCGCGGCGGGGAATGCATGGCTTCCATCCAGGGAGCGTGGTGATTGGGGAACTACTTGCGACGAGGCGGGGGCGTCACCAGCGGCTGAATCGGAGCTGTTACACTGCGAAAAATGGGAGATTCGGCTGCCGGACGATGCGCGGCTGGAGGCGCGCGGAGAGGAGAGGATAGCCCGGTCCGGCTCGCGGCAGCATGAGAACCGGTCCAGCCAGTAACCCGTCACCATGGTGCCGCGGGAAATCGCCCGCTAGAATCCGCGCCGTTTCGGAGTGTTGGTCATGACCGCGCTCGCCTTTGCCTCATTCGTCTTCGGCACCATGTTTCTTGCGGCCCTGGCAGGGTTCCGATTCCAGCGAGTGCTGCCGGAAAAGTTCACGGATGACGCCACCGGGGCACACGTCAAGACCGTGCTCGGCATGCTGTCGATGATGACCG
>CAZDTC010000475.1:0-2199 GCA_964508125.1 uncultured Candidatus Kuenenia sp. | reverse complement strand
ATCTGCGAATACGCGCCGCCGGCACGGAGCGGGTTGAACGTGAAGCCGCCCGCGGTGGCGATGATCGACGAATCCTGGCTGGCGGCGAGATCGTAGGTCGCCACGCGTCGCTTGCCGGAGGCGCCCACCACGAGCACCGGCAGGCTCGCCAGCATGCCGGAGGCGACCGGGCCGAGCCCGAGCGCGAGCGCAAAGGCGGGGATGTAGGTCTCGCCGCAGCCCACCATCACGCTGAACACGACGGCGTCGGCGGTCGACACCAAGAGGTCGCGGCGCAGGCCGCCGCCCGGCAGGAGCGGCTGCAGCCCGCGGCGGATCAACTGCTGAAGGTGGGCGAACAACGGGAGGGCCGCGGGAGCGGCGCGGGAGGAAACGGCCAGGATCGGACGACCTGTTTATACTTCTGCCGTCGCAGCGGCGTCATGAGCGGCGTCAGGGCCGCCCGTTGCGAGATGCACCCCGACGCAGGCAAAGGAGCGACGATGAGAGCACTGGTGACTGGCGCGACCGGTTTCGTGGGTCCGCGGCTGTTGCGGCTGCTCGACCAGCCCGTGGTGCTCTCGCGCGACCCCGACCGTGCCCGCCCGCGGATCGGCCATCTCGTCGATCGCATCGTGCGCTGGGACCCGCTCCACGGGCCCCCGCCCCAGGAGGCCTTCGACGGCGTCGACGCGGTGCTGCACCTCGCCGGCGAATCGGTCGCGGCCGGTCGCTGGACGACGGCGCGGAAGGCGATGATCCGCGACAGCCGCGTGATCGGTACGCGCAACCTCGTGCAGGGCATCGTGCAGGCCGCGACGAAGCCCCGCGTGCTCGTGTCGGCGTCGGCCGTCGGCTACTACGGCGACCGCGGCGAGGAGGAACTCACCGAGTCGGCCCGGCCGGCCGATGATTTCCTCGCGCGGGTGTGCGTGGAGTGGGAGCAGGAAGCACTCGCCGCCGAGAAGGCGGGCGTGCGCGTGGCCCTGGCCCGCACCGGCATCGTGCTCGGCAGCGGCTCGGGGGGAGCGCTCGAGAAGATGCTCACGCCGTTTCGGCTCGGCGCCGGCGGCCCGCTCGGCAGCGGCCGCCAGTGGATGCCGTGGATCCACGTGGCCGACCTTGCCCGCCTCTATCTTCACGCCGCCGAGATGACGTCGATCGTGGGGCCGATGAACGCGGTGGCTCCGAATCCGGTGCGGAACAGCGAGTTTACGAAAGTGCTCGCGCGGCAGGTGCACCGGCCTGCATTCATGCCGGCGCCCTACTTCGGCCTGCGGCTCGTGTTCGGCGAGTTCGCCCAGGTGCTGTTCGCGTCGCAGCGGGTGATTCCGCGCGTGGCGCTCGACACCGGCTTCGTGTTCCAGTACCCCGAACTGGCCGGTGCCCTTCGCGAGATCCTGGCCCCGGCCGCCTAGGCGACGACGGTTTTCTGCCTGGCTACACTATGGCCATGGCAGTGGCATCGGACTTTTCGCTGGGCACCGTGGAGGTGGCGCTCTCGCCGCAGGAGCGGTTTGCCGAATATCTGCGCGCCCGGGGCAAGAAGATCACACGGTCGCGGCTGCGGATCGTGGAGCACGTCTCCCGGCAGCACGATCATTTCGATGCCGACAAACTCGTGTCGGAACTCAAGGCCAGCAAGGCGACCGTCTACCGGGCCCTCGGCGACATGGTGGCGGCCGGCCTGCTCCGCCAGATGGAGATCGGCCGGCGGAAGGTCTACGAGCACGACTACGGCTATCCTCAGCACGAGCACCTCCACTGCACGTCGTGCGACAAGCTGATCGAGTTTTCGAGCGCCGACCTTCTGCGAATCCGCGAGGCCGTCTCCCGGCAGCACCATTTCCGCCCGCAGAGCCACGCGCTGATCATCAGCGGCACCTGCGCCGACTGCCGCAGCGGCCGGAGCAGGTCGCGCCACCAAGACCGCGTGTGATGCCACATGGGGCAAGCGTCTCGCTTGCCATGAGTTGAGGCCACAGTGGCAACCGAGACGGTCGCCCCACGGGCAACCGGGACGGTTGCCCCTCGGTCACACCCGAAGTGCCGCGTCGGCGACGCGGGTCGGGCATTCCGCGAGCGCCGCCCGCACCGCTCCGTGCACGAACTCCTCGACCTGCTCGGCGGCCCGGCCGGCGAGGCCGGGCGTCGCCATCGCCGCGTCGAGGTCGACGCCCTTGAAGAGCGGATCGGCGGCGAGCCGGGCGACGAGATCGT
>CAZDTC010000474.1:0-2200 GCA_964508125.1 uncultured Candidatus Kuenenia sp. | reverse complement strand
GATCGCCCTCGGCGATGGAGCAGCGTGCCGCCGGCTCCGAATGCGGGTGGTTACCACCTGCCCTGTCCGAGAGGCCATGACAGGCTGAAGTCTGTCCTACGTGCTCACGCTCTCCAGCTGGCCGTGCAGGGCGACGAGGCGGCGGTGGTGGGCGTAGCGGTCGGCGAGGATCTTCACGGCGGCGGCACGTGGGGCGAATCGTGTCGGCGTGCCCGAGGCGTGGCTCGAGAGGAAGGCGGCCCAGTCGGGGGCGCGGCCGGCGAGGGTGAGCGCGCGGTATTTGGCCATCAGCGTTGCGCCCCAGGCCGTGCCCTCGGTGGCGCCATCGAGGATCACGACCGGCGTGTCGAACACGTCGGCGAGGAGCTGGCCGAGGGCGGGGGTTTTCGCCAAGCCGCCGGAGAGCACGATCTCCTTGCGGGGGAAACGCTGGTCGTCGAGCGGCTCGCTGCCCAGGCGCAGGTTGAACATCGTGGCGAGAAGCATCGCCTTGGCCACGTTGCCCGGCGTGGCGTTGCGGTCGTTGAGGCCGACGAGGCAGGCCGAGCCGCCGCGCGAGACGCCCAGGCCGGGTTCGTCGTCCATGAAGGGGAGGGCGGTGAGGCCGCCACAGTCGTCGGGGGCGGCGAGCAAGTGCGGCATCACCGCCGCGAAGCCGTCGCCGCGGCTGCCGCCGTTCACGTGGCCGAACATCTCGACGACCGCGTTGAGCGCCGTCGTGCCGTTGCGCAGCCACACCATGTTGATCGGCTTGCCGTCGGGCGCGCAGAAGTGATCGACACTGCGTGCTCTACCCGTGAACGGCCGGTCGCCGACGGCGTTGGCGACCACGCTCGTGCCGAAGCTCATCGACACCGTGCCCGCCGCGCCGATGAGCGAGCCGGTGAGGGCCGCCGGCTGGTCGCCCTCGGCGGGGGCGACGGGTGTGCCGGCGGGCAGGCCGAGCAGTTTCGCGCCGTGGCCGTCGAGCGTGCCGCCGTCCTCGCCGGCGCGGCGCACGCGCGGGAGCAGGTCGCGCAGCGGCCGGATGCCGCGGCCGCCGGATGCCGCGTGCACGAGTGCGTCGAAGTCGGCAAGCAGGCGGGCATCGTAGTCGAGCGTGGCCTGATCGATCGGGAACATGCCCGCAGCGTCGCCGATCCCGAGGTTCCAGGCGCCGGTCAGCCGGAACGCGAGCCAGCCGGAGGGCGTCGTGAGGTGTGCTGTCTTCGCAGCCAGTTCCGGCCGCGTGCGGATCGTCCACAGCCAGCGGGCAGCGGTGATCCGCTTGGGCATCTTCACGCCGAGCCGCTCGGTGAGCTCGTGTCCCTCCGCCTCGTTGCGGCCGTCGCACCAGAGCCGCGCGGGGCTGAGCGACCGGCCGAGCTCATCGGCCAGCACCTCGCCATGCATCTGCCCGCAGATACCGATCGCGCGCACGTCGGGCTCGATGCCGAGCGTCGCAAGCTTCGCCCGGAGGTCGGTGATCGCCGCGCCGACGGCCCGCTCCCAGTCGGCGGGCTCCTGCTCGTAGCACTCCGGGCCGAGCCCGGGCACCATCTCGTAGCCCGCCTCGCCCGCGGCGAGAATCCTCAGCTCGTCGTCGGTGAAGATCACCGAGAGGCCCTGCGTGCCCGCGTCGATGCCGAGGAAGCCGGTGCGTTTCATGTCAGGCGTCCCAGCGGAGGCTGGTATCCCAGCGGAGGCTCGGTGACACGCCGTGGCCGCGGGTGCCGCAGAAGGAGACGTCGATCCCGAGGTCGCGAGCCACCGCCGCCTTGAGGAGCGCGGCCTTGTCGGCCGCGGCGGCGTCTTTCGCGTAGGCCACCTGGATGTGGTTCGCCTTGTGGCGGGCCATCATCTGGTCTCGCGAGATGCCGTAGGTGACCGCGTGCATGATCGGCCACTGCGGCGTGGTGGCGTCGAGCCGGCGGCGGGTCTCCTCCTCGGGCAGCTTCGCGACCTCGGCCCGGCCGATGTCCATGCGGAGCTTTTCCGTCCCTTTCGTGCCGTCGACCCAGATCCGGCTCCACACGATTTCGCCGGGCTTGCTGACGCCGGCGAGCGTGCTGCCGCCGAGCCGGAAATACATCGGCGGCTGCCGGAAGCCCTCCGCGCCCTTCCAGCCGCCGATGAAGTGCACCGGCGGGGCGCCGCCCGAGATCTCGAACACCCACACCCACTGGTCGGTCGACCGCGACTGGTCCCAGTCGCCCCAGCG
>CAZDTC010000473.1:0-2209 GCA_964508125.1 uncultured Candidatus Kuenenia sp. | reverse complement strand
ACCATTCGTTCCAGCACCGCGGCTGGTGGGACTTCGGCACGGGCGCCTTGGGCGACATGGCCTGCCACCAGCTCACGGTGCCCTTCGCTGCCTGCGGGCTGCGCGACCCGGTGTCGGTGGTGGCCCGGACCACGGGCCACGATTTTGACAGCTTCCCGGCGAGCTCGATCATCAAGTTCGAGTTTCCCGAGACGGCCGAGCGGCCGGCCATTCCGTTTTGGTGGTACGACCGCAAGGGCAACAAGCCGCCGGCCGAGGTGTTCTCGAAATGGGGCATCGACAAGGTCGCCGACAGCGGCGTGCTCGTGGTGGGCGAGAAGGGCGCCTTCTACTCGAGCGACGACTACTGCGGAAAGTACGAGCTCAAGGGAGTCGAGCCGGTGAAGGCCGACTTCGAGCCCGCCGCGGACACCGGCAAGGGCTATGACGTCGACAACATGTTCGAACTGTTCCGAGCCAAGCAGGCCGGCGATCCGAAGATCGCGAAATCCAACTTCGTCGACCGCGCCGGCCCGCTCACCGAGATGATCCTGCTCGGCAATCTTGCCGTGTGGGCGGCCGCCCAGGGCGGCCCTGGCGGTGCGATGGGCGAGTGGGGCGAGAAGGTGGAGTGGGATGCAAGGAACCTCCAGGTCACGAACTTGGCGGCGCTCAAGACGCCCCGCGTGGCCGACCTAGTCAAGCCGGTGTATCCCGCCGGCTACACGCTCGACACCTGAGCACAGTCCGACACGCTGAAAAAGAGGATGTGATGGAGAGTACTATGCGCGGATCAAAGCTCCACTCGTGGCGAGCGCTCGCAATGACGGTGGTGGTCTTGGGCGTCGCGAGCACGCGTTCGGCGGCTGACGAGGCGGCCGTACTCGAGCGGCTCGCGGCGGTCGGGGCGAAGACATCGTTCGCCGACGGCGGCGCAGGCGACGCCAGCCTGACGGAGATCGTGATCGCCGACGGCTCGCAGCTGACCGCCGACGACATCGCGGCAATCGGCCGCCTGCCCGCAGTGCGAAAGCTGCAGATCCACAACTGCCGCCCTCTCGACGACGCAGCCGTCGCGTCGCTCACAGGCCTCACCCACCTCGACACGCTGGCCCTCACCAACAGTTCGCTCACCGACGCCGCCGTCGAGGCGATCAGCGCGGGATTTCCCGCTCTCGTCGATCTCGACCTGTCGTCGAACGCCAACATGACGGGCGCGGCGCTCAAGTGGATCTCGGCACTCCCGAAGCTCGAACGGCTCGGGCTCCTGCAAAACCGGTTCAACGATCTCAACACCCGCCGGCTCGCCAAGCTGCAGGCCCTCGAGGTGCTCGACCTGCGCGGCAACATGGAGGCCGGCGACATGACGCTCGACGTGCTCGGCAAGCTGCCGAAACTGCGGGCCCTCAAGCACCGCAGCACGGCCATCACCGACGACGGCATCGAGCGGCTCGCGGCAAGCGGCTCGCTCGAAGCGCTCCTGCTCCAGGATTTCGCGATCACGGACGCGGCCGGCCCGGCGCTTGCCCGCATCGGTACGCTCGAATCGCTGGAGATCTTCCGCTGCCAGGGATTCGGCTCCGCAGGCGTGCGGTCGCTCGCGCCGCTGAAAAAACTCGGCCGCCTCACGCTCCGCGACCTCCCCGAGGTGGGCGACGCGGGACTGGCCGTGCTCGCCGATCTGCCGGCGCTCGAGCGGCTCACGCTCCACGAACTTGCCTCCGTCGGCGACGAGGGCCTGCGGCATGTGGCGGCGGTGAAGGGTCTCGAAGTGCTCGACATCTGGAGCCTCCCGAAGATGACCGACGCCACGATCGACGTGATCGCGACGCTTCCGGCGCTCAAGGAACTTTCGATCCGCGAGACGGGCGTCACCGACGCCGGCCTCGCCAAGCTCGCGGCCATTCCGACCCTCGAATCGCTGACGTTCAAAAACAACGGCCCGATCTCGCCCACGACCCGCGAAAAGCTCGAGAGCCGCAAACTGAAGAAGCTCGACCTGGGCGCGAAGTAGCAGATGTCGATCAGGGCAAGCGCCGACGCGTGAGGAAGCCCGAGGCGTAAGCCGAAGGGAATACGCGGATTGTTTCGCCACCGGGGCATCCTCTAGGCTTGCGCCGCGGGCTTTCATTCGGGGAGGCGAGGGGATATGCGGAGCCCGAAGCCGGCGCGTGACCTGCAGGGCATGACAGGCTGAAGCCTGTCCTACGGCCGCCCGGATGTGCGGCCG
>CAZDTC010000472.1:0-2227 GCA_964508125.1 uncultured Candidatus Kuenenia sp. | reverse complement strand
ATCTGCCCGCGCTCGAAGCGGTCGGCCGGCTCGGCCGGCCCCTGTTCGATCGCGAACAATTGATCCTTGCTCTTGAGCTCCCGGTTGGTGGCGTAGGCGAGCACGTTGGCGCCGATCGCGAGTGCCGCATCGACCTCGCGCTGGATCGCCGGCGCGAGGGAGCGCCGGGCGGGGCCGCCGATCTCCCACAGGCATGAGAGGCTCGGCATCGCGGGGGCGTCGCGGTCGAGATCCGTCGGTGGAGCGTAGATCAGACACGTGCGGCAGCCGTAGTCGACGCCGAGGAGCGGCCGGTGCAACTCCGGCGGCACGACGGCCTCGGCGTGCCAGGCAGGGTGCTCGGGCGGCAGGAGGTGGAGGCCATATTCCGGCTCGGGAAAGATTTCGCCGACAAGTTGGCGGAAGCGGCGGTCGAATTCGCCGCTCGCCGGGCAGCAGGCCTCGGCGAAGATGAATCCGCCCTCGTCGATGTAGCGCCGCAGCCGTGGGCCGGCGTCGGGGCCGAGGTCGAAGGCGCCCTTGCCCGAGAGCCAGAGCACCGGCGCCTGGCGCAGGTCGTCGAGCGTCGCTGCCGGCGTGTCGACGACGTGCCACGAGAGTCCCGCGGGATAGTCCTTCTTCCACTGCGTCTCCACGTGTTCAACGAGGTGGGCGATGTCGTGGCCGTGGCGGTTCCAGTCGGTGCCCGGATCGTGCCGGCTCTTTGCCACGAGCACGGGCCGCCGGCCCTTGGCGAGGAACAGCAGCGCGAAACTCGTGGCTACGATCGGATCCTCGATCCGGCCACCACGGAAGGCGCCCGAGAGCTGATCCTGGCTCGCCACGAGCACCTGCGCGCCCTCCAGATACCAGTCAGCCTGGCCGATGAACCGCCGGGCCGTGAACCGCCCCACCCGCTCGAGTCCATAGAGATAGTAGTAGTGCCACGTCGCGCCGCCGCCGGGATTCTCGCGCACGCTGAACCGCTTGCCGAGCCAGTCGAGGCCGCGTTCGAGCACCTTGGGCGACGATCCGCCGCCGCAGCACGAGACGGTGTCGCGGCCGGCCTGGGCGTCGGGCGTGCCGATCTGCTCGGCCGTGATCCACACGCTCGCGATCCCGGCGCAGGTCATGCTGCCGGTGCCGGCGACGTTGCCGATCGTGTAGCCCCAGGAGCCGTCGGCGTTGGCGCACGACACCCAGTATTGCTGGGCCTTCATCCACACGTCGGCTTTCACCCGTGCACCAGCGCGGGCGGCCTCATGGAGGGCCAGGAGTGCGAACTGCGAGTTGGAGTTGTCTCCCGTGCCCTTCCCCTTGCCATACGACCACGAGCCCGCCGCAGGCCCCGCCGCGACCTGCGTCTGCTCGAGCCAGCCCACATTGCGCTGGAGGATCGCCCGGTCGGCCGCCGGCGTGAGCATCGCGAGCACGAGTGTCTGCAGCGAGACGGAGTAGGTCTCCTCCGGCTCCTGGCGGCGCAGCCAGTCGAGGCTCTTGCGCATCGCGGGTTCCTCGGCCCGCATTCCCGCGTTGGCGAGCGCCAGCATCACGAGCGCCGTCGCACCCACGCGGGTATCCTGCGTGCGCATCGCGCACTCCCACGAGCCGTCGGCCTCCTGCTCGCGCTCAAGCCAGTCGCGGGCCTTTTCGATCGACCGCTGGATCTGCTCTGACGACACGCCCGCCTCGTCGGCCCGCAGCGGAGCCGCCGGCCGGCCCGCCGCCACACACAGTGTTGCGACGAGGAGCCACGCCGGCCACGCGGCGGACCTCGCGGGTCGTGACGGTCGGGAGGGCGGCGGAGCGCGACGGGGCATCAGCATCGAGGGAAGTTTACCGCTTTTGCCCGCGGGGCGCGGCGATCGTGGATCCACGGGCGAGCGCGGGGCCGCGGACGTTTGCCGCTTTCGTCCTGAGGGCGGATACTGAACGGGAGGTCGTCGTCGAGCCGGCGCGGCCCTCACCCCAGGAAGGATTTCGCGACCCAGTGTCCACCGCCCCGAAGCCCAAGACCCTCGACGATGTGCTCCACGAGTTCGCCCAGCATCGGCGGCTGATGCAGGAGGAGCTGCAGAAGGTGATCGTCGGGCAGAACGACGTGATCGAGCAGCTGTTTGCCGCGATCTTCACCCGCGGCCACTGCCTGCTCGAGGGCGTGCCCGGCCTCGCCAAGACGCTCATGGTGTCGACGCTCGGCCGGATCCTCGACGTGGGGTTCAAGCGGGTGCAATTCACGCCCGACCTC
>CAZDTC010000471.1:0-2229 GCA_964508125.1 uncultured Candidatus Kuenenia sp. | reverse complement strand
GCTGCGCGGGTCGAGGCCGACCATCGGCTCGTCGAGCACCAGCACGTCGGGGGTGTGGAGCAACGACGCGGCGAACACGAGCCGCTGCTTCATGCCCAGCGAATAGCTTTCGGCGAGGTCGTCGGCGAATTCCCCGAGTTCGAAGTGGTCGATCTCGGCTGCGATCCGCTCGGTGGCCACGTGCCGCGGCATCCCGAACATGTCGGCGATGAACCAGAGAAATTCGCGGCCCGTGAGCTTGTCGTAGAGGCAGGGCTCGTCGGGCACGTAGCCGATGTGCAGGTGGGCGCGGCGGGCGTCCTTGACGAGGTCGAAGCCGCTTACGCGCACGCTGCCTCGCGAGGGCTGCAGAAGCCCCACCAGCATCTTGATCGTGGTGCTCTTGCCGGCGCCGTTGGGGCCGAGCAGGGCGAACAGTTCGCCGCGCGGGATGGCCAGCGAGAAGTCGGAGACGGCGGTCTTCGGGCCGTAGGTGCGCGTGACGTGGTCGAACTCGATCATGGGATGGACGGGGGCTCGTAGGGTTGAGAGGCGTCGGTGGCGTGGGTATTTTCCACGAGGTCTTCGGCGGCCTCGTCGGAGCGGCGCAGAAACGTGAGCTTCCCGCCGAACATCGCGCTCTCCTGCTTGAGCACGCGGCCGCCGCGATCGACCCAGATCCGACAGCATGGCTCGTGGTGCTCCGAGGGATCGTCGCGGTAGGTCACGAGATCGACGCGCACGAGGCGGTCTTCCCAAAACAGCGTCTCCTCGGCCTGCACCTCGGCATGCATCACCTCGAGGGCGGCGTTGCCGCCGCGGAGCGGGTTGTAGACGGGAACGGTCCACCGCTTGCCCGGGGCCAGTCCCGGCATGGTCGCCTGGGGCGAAAGTTCGTCGCCGATCATGATGTGAGCCGGCAGGTAGCGGCTCGTCTCATACGCCAGTTCACCGGCCCGGAGTCGGATCCTCACGTGTCCGTCATCCACGGTGCCGTCGAGCACCACGCGGTCGACTTTCCCCGGCAGTTCGACCACGGACCGGAACGCCCGCAACTGTCCCTGCGGGTCGATCGACATCGTCCCCTTGGCCTCGAGGTCGAACACCGGGGCCCGCTCGAGCGCTCGGCCCACCATGGGCTTGATCCAGCCGGGAAGCAGTTCCTCGATCGGGAGCCGATCGAAGCGGAGGGCCGTCTCGACGGCGACGTGTCCGTCAGCGCTGCGGCGCGATTCGCTCGCCGCCCAACCGATCGGCTGGTCCTTCCAGAGCACGGTCCAGGCCACGGGGATGAGGCGATTGTTCGACGCGTAGAGCGCCTGATAGCCGGGCGGCGAGCCGGGCATGAGCGACGGCAGGATTTTGGCCACCACGAGCCAACTGGTGGTGAGGCACCAGAAGATGATCACGATCGGGGCCAGCCACGGTCGGTGCATCGTGAATTCACACTCGCTGAATGATCGGCAGAGGGTTTTCCCCCGATGTTCTCCATCTTAGCCAATCCCGGCCACCGCGGTACGACCGAGGAAGCCTTGCGCATTCCTCATCAACACCGCGATTGCCCGCTCGGGGGGGGAAGGCATACACTGCCGCACCCACAGGGGTGTTCCGCTCGTTCAACGGTGGTGCCATGGCAAAGTCGCACGGTGCAGGGGTTTCGTTCCACCAGGGTTGCCCTGTGTGCGGACGGCTGCTCAACATCGGCGTCACGCTGCTCGGCCGCCGGGTCTATTGCCAGCACTGCGGTGGCGGATTCGTCGCGGCCGACTCGTCGTGTGGCCGAGCGGGCCAACGGTCTCAGGATCGCCACATCGACGATCTCCTCGAGCGGGCCGATGCGGCGCTCCAGGAGGCCGCCGACGCCGGCGAGCCTCACCAGACGTGGTGATCGTGGGGCAACCGTCCCGGTTGCCGATCCGGCCCCGACTCTTGGCAAGCGAGACGCCCGCCCGACGGGGAGCAATTCACCTCGAATTCGAGGTCGGCCAGCCCGAGGTGTCGAGGCGGGCGACTTCGGCGAGCCGGTTCCAGTAGTCGGGAAACGTCTTTCCCACGCAGGCCGGGTCGAGGATCTTCACGCCGCGCACCTTGAGGCCCGCGAGCGCGAGGCTCATCGCCATCCGGTGGTCGTCATACGTGGCGACCTCCGCCGGCCCGAGCGGCCGCGGGTCGATCCGCATGCCATCGGCAAACTCCGTGACGTCGGCCCCGAGCCGCCGGAGCTCCCGGGCGAGGTCGCCGATCCGGTCG
>CAZDTC010000470.1:0-2237 GCA_964508125.1 uncultured Candidatus Kuenenia sp. | reverse complement strand
GGAGGGCGTCCATGTCGGCCGTGCGGCCGAAGAGGTGCACGGGCATGATCGCCCGCGTGCGCCTGCCGATCTTCCGCTCGACGTCGGCCGGATCGACAAGGTAGGTCACGGGATCGATGTCGGCGAAGATCGGCGTCGCGCCGAGCCGCGTCACGGCGCTGGCGGTGGCGAAGAAGGTGTAGCTCGGGAGGATCACCTCGTCGCCGGGCTTGACGTCGAGCGCCATCAGGGCGAGCAGAAGCGCGTCGCTGCCGGAGGCGCAGGAGATCGCATGCGGCACGTCGAGGGCGCAGGCGAGTTCGTGCTCCAGGTCCGCGACGTCGGGCCCGAGGACGAAGCGGCCGCTGTCGCAGACGCGGTCGATCGCCGCCCGGATTTCCTCGCGGAGCGCCGCATACTGCCGGTCGAGCGCGAGCAGCCCGACCGCCGGAAGGAAGGCCCCCGCCTCGGCGCCGTCGTCGACGGCGTTCGAGTGCTTGGAGGTGGCATTGGCTGGAGGAATCGCGGCGGTGGGGCGGATCATGATGGCCAGGTCTCCGATGCGTGAACGACGGGAGGGACATCGGCAGACAAGCCTGCGGAGCCCGCCGCCAACGCTGACCAAATCGTCACGTCCAACCGACCTGCTCCAGTCATTTGTGAGGTTTCCCGAGGTGGGCGTTCGACGGCCGTTCTCGATGCGAGACGCGCAGAAGGCGGGGAATAGGCGAGGTTTCGCCGGGGCGTCAATGCCAAGGTCGGTGCCCACGCGGCCGCCTTGCGGCGGCAGGAACGGGGACTTGGGAGACCGGGGCGGTGCAGGGTGCGGGCATCGACCGGGCGGGGAAGTTTGACATCCTCCCCGCACCGCCCCTAGATTTTCGGGCTATCACGAGCCCAGTGGTCTGCCCTGCCGTGGCGCCGACCAACGGGAGAAAGGTGGAGTTTGGCGTCGCGTCGGGGAGCATGGCAGCCCCGACGACGCCCCGCGGATGGCACCCATAGCGGTCATCGATCTGGGACAGATTGCCCAGCGTCTGGGGCTTTCTCCCGCCGGCGTTGCAGCCGCGGTGCAGTTGCTCGACGAGGGCAACACCGTCCCGTTCATCACTCGCTACCGCCGCGACCAGACCGGCGGGCTCGACGAGGTGGACGTCCGTCGCATCGCCGAGTGTGTCGGCAAGGCGCGACAACTCGCCGATCGCAAGCAGACGATCCTGCGGACGATTCAGGGACAGGGGAAACTCACCCCCGAACTGGCGGCCCGGATCGAGTCGGCTGAGAGCTCGAAGCAGCTCGAGGATCTCTACCTGCCGTTCAAGCCCCGCAAGCTCTCGCTCGCCGAGATCGCCCGCCAGCGACGGCTCGAACCGCTGGCCCGCGAGATCCTCGCCGCCGACCCGATGGCGGCGAATCTCGACGCCCGCGCGGCAGACTTCGTCGATGCCGAGGGAGAGGTGGCCACGGTGGCCGACGCTTTGCTCGGCGTGGGGCACATCATCGCCGACGATTTCAGCGAGCGGGCCGACCTCCGGCAGCGGCTGCGGGGCATCCTCTCGCGGAAGGCCCATCTCAAGAGCCAGCGGGTGGAGAGCGAGGGGAAGGCCCTGAGCAAGGATGAGAAGCACTACCGCGACTACTTCGAGTATTCCGAGCACATTCAGCGAGTGCCGCCGCATCGGGCCCTGGCGATCAATCGCGGAGAGCGGGCGAAGCTGCTCAAGGTGAGGATCGACGGGCCCCTCGACGAGCTCCAGGCTGCAGCGGAGGAGCTGCTCGTGCCTGCCGGGCATCCCCATGCCGACTTTCTCCGCGGATGCGTGCGCGACGCCCTGACGCGGCTTGTGTTCCCGAGCCTCGAGCGGGAGATCCGTCGCGAGATCACGGAGTACTGCGAGGCCCATGCCGTCGAGGTGTTCGCCCGCAATCTGCGGAACCTGCTCCTCCAGTCGCCTGTAACCGGCCGCCGCGTGCTCGCACTCGATCCAGGCTTCAAGAGCGGCTGCAAGGCCGCGGTGATCGACGAGTGTGGCAATCCGCTCGAGCACGCCGTGCTCCACATCATCGGCCAGAAGGAGAAGCGCGAGGCGGCGGCCCGCAGGATCGTGGAACTCGTGAAAAACCACGGGTGCAACGTGATCGCCGTCGGCAACGGCACGGCGGGGCGGGAGACCGAGGCGCTCGTATCGGCGCTCGTAGTGGGCGAGTTGCTGGAGTTCGACGTCGGCTACGTAATCGTCAACGAGGCGGGGGCGAGC
>CAZDTC010000469.1:0-2240 GCA_964508125.1 uncultured Candidatus Kuenenia sp. | reverse complement strand
CGTCGCTCGTCCAGGCAGTCTCGGCGGGCGCCGAGCGGCCGCTGATGCTCGTGCTGCTCGTCGTGGGCGGCCTCAACACGGTGATCAGCCTGTTCTACTACCTGCGGGTGCTCAAGGTGATGACGTTCGATCCGCCGCCATCCGAGCGGGCAACGGAAGCCTTCCCGCTCGTCTCCCCGCCGGGGGCCGTCGTGACGGCTTTCGTGCTGCCCGTGGTGGGCTTCGGCCTATTCTGGTCGGGGCTCTACGCCGCGGCGCAACTGGCCGGCGCCTTCGCCACCTGATCCCCTCCTTTTGGCTGCATGCATATGCCGACCGATACGCCCCTGGCGAGCCTCGTGTCCCTGCTCGGGTCTTCGCTGGCCCTGTACGTGTCCGACGCGGGCATCTGGAGCTATCCCGGCGCCGAGGAGATCAAGCTGGCCCTGGCCGCGCTGGCCGACGATCACCGCAGCCTGATGGACCGGGCGGGCGCCGCCCTCGAGGACCGCGGCCTCGACGTGCCGCGGCATCCGTATCCCATCCGGTTCACCGCCACCCACGACCTCGACCTGCGGGCCCTCCTGCCGCGGATCATCGCAGGACTCGAGGCACAGATCGCCGGCCTTGAAACACTGGCCGCTCCCGCCGACGATCCCGACGCGTCCGATCTCGTCGGCGAGGCGCTGACGTCCACCCGCACGCACCTCGACGCCCTGAACCAACTCGTGGCCCGCCCGCACGTGCCCACCGGCTGAGGCCATGGATTTCTTCGACAGCCATTGCCATCTCGACCCGATGCGCTTTGGTGATGACCTCGCAGCCGTGCTCGCGCGGGCGCGGGCCGCGGGCGTCGCTGGCCTGACCGTGATCGGCACGCGGGCCGCCGACAGCGAGGAGGCCGCCGCCCTCGCCGCCCGCGAACCGGGCATCGCCTGTGCCGCCGGCATCCATCCCAACGACGTCCACGAGGCCGAGCCTGACGAGTGGGACCGGATCACGCGGCTTCTGGCGAGCGGCCGGGCCCAGGCGGTGGGGGAGACAGGCCTCGACTGGTATCGCGACGCAGCCCCGCGGGACCTCCAGCGGGAGTATTTTGAGCGGCACATCCGCCTCGCCCAGAGGCTCGGCCTGCCGCTCGTCGTGCACACGCGCGAGAGCATCAGCGACGCGCTCGACATGCTCCGCGAGGCACTCATCCGCGGCCCGCTCGCGGTCGTGCTCCATTCGTTCACGGGAACCGCGGCCGAGGCGGCCGAGGCGATCGACCTCGGCTGCCACCTCGGCTTTGCGGGCATGGTCACATTTCGCTCGGCGGCGGACCTCCGCGAGGTGGCGAAGACCGTGCCGCTCGAGCGGTTGCTCATCGAGACCGACAGCCCGTTTCTCTCGCCGGAGCCCTTCCGCGGCCGCCGCAACGAGCCGGCCCACCTCGTGCACACGGCCCGCTGCCTCGCCATAGCCCGCGGCGAGTCGCTCGAACAATTCGCCGCGGCGACCGCCGCCAACGCCCGCCGCCTGTTCCTCAAAAGCTGATTCAAATCCCGTTCTCCCCTGGAGCACCCCGCCATGGTTCGCACCCCTAGCACGATGCTGCCGCTCGGCACGCCCGCTCCCGACTTTACCCTGCCAAACATCGACGGCCGCACCGTCGCCCTCGCCGACGTCGCGGGGGCCAAGGGCACGCTCGTGATGTTCATCTGCAACCACTGCCCATTCGTGAAGCACGTCGCCGACCAGCTCGCGGCCCTCGGCCGCGACTATGCACCACAGGGCGTGGGCATCGTGGCGATCAGTTCCAACGACGTGGCCACCCATCCCGCCGACTCGCCAGAGCAGATGGTGCACGAGGCCGAGCAGCGCGGCTACGTATTCCCCTACCTCTACGACGAGACGCAGGACGTCGCCCGGGCCTACCACGCCGCCTGCACGCCCGACTTCTTCCTCTTCGACGGCTCCCGCAGGCTCGTCTACCGCGGCCAACTCGACGCGAGCCGCCCGGGCAACGGCATCCCGGTGACCGGCGTTGACCTCCGCGCGGCCCTCGACGCCGTGCTCGCCGGCCGTCCCGTCGCCGCCGACCAGATCCCGAGCCTGGGTTGCAACATCAAGTGGAAGCCGGGCAACGAGCCGCCATACTTCTCGACATGACGAATCTCCCGAATTCGTAGGACAGGCTTCAGCCTGTCATGCCCCGGTGCAGGGTCGCCGGCTCGGGGTTGCCCCGTACCACCTCGCCGGACGCTCACTGCGGCCCTCCA
>CAZDTC010000468.1:0-2243 GCA_964508125.1 uncultured Candidatus Kuenenia sp. | reverse complement strand
GGAACAGCCTGGCTGATTGCCGGGAGGTTCTGCCACGCGTGAGCCGGCGCGAGTGGACACCGCGGGGTGTTCGTTCGCGCCGGCTTTTTTTGTTTTCAGGCCACGAGCCAGCAACGACACCACGAATTTTGCCCCGAGCACGGGAGACCGCCATGAGCCTTTTCGACACGCTTTTCCCGAAGCAGACGCGCAGCGCTTCACGCCGGCCATCCGTCCGCACAAGGGCGACGAATCGTCGGCATCGCGGCGAAGCGTTCGGCGAGCAGTTGGAGCAGCGGCTCGCGCTCGCGGTGGTGACGCCATTTGCACCGCGTTTCACTGCCAACGTGCAGGGAGACATCACGTTCGCCGCGAACACCATCATGACGGCAGTTGCCGGTTTGCCCGGCACTCCGGCCCAGGTGGCCGACGCCCAAAATGGAACGAATCTCACCGGCGATGCACCTGCCATCTGGAACGACGATTTTTGGGTCATGCAATTCATCGACATCGATGCCGATGCAACCACGTTCAGCTCGAGTTCAGCGGTTCTCGACATTCCCGCAGGATCCGAAGTGCTCTTCGCGGGCCTTTACTGGGGCGGCAGAGTCTTGGGGACGACACAGTTCGATGCCGCAGACAACGTCAAGTTTCGCGGCCCCGGTGACAGCGGCTATCAGGACCTGACCGCTACGGTATTCAGCAGCACGACGCAGGGCGCTCCAACCACTGGAGCGCGAAACTACCAAGGCTTCAAGGACGTGACGAGCCTCGTGCAAGCACGGGGCGAGGGCACCTACACCGTGGCCAACGTGCAGGCGAACGAGGGCAAAAACTACTCCGCTGGTTGGTCACTCGTGGTCGCGTATCGGGACAACACTGACCTTCCCCGCAACCTCACGGTGTTCGACGGTTTCGCCTACGTGACGACCGCGGATCCCGACGTCACGATCCCATTCTCCGGTTTCCGCGCACCGCTCAGCGGCCCGGTGAACGCGACGCTCGGTTTCGTCGTGTATGAAGGCGATCTGGGGATCACGGGTGATTCGGCCTTCTTCGATGGTGGGCTCGGCGAGTCCGAACTGTCGAATGCGACGAATCCGGCCAACAACTTCTTCAATAGTTCCATTTCCAACCGTGGCGTCACGGTCACTGCGAAGACGCCCAATTACAAAAATCAGCTCGGGTTCGACACGGACCTGGTCGAAGCCGATGGCCTGATTGCAAACAACGCCACGTCGGCCACGCTTCGGCTCACGACCACGCAGGACTTCTACTACCCTGGCGTGATCACCAGCGCGATCGAGGTGTATGCCCCGAAAACCGTCGTCACCAAATCTGGCCAGGACCTCAACGCCGGCCTCGTGGAGCCCGGAGATGTGCTGCGCTACACGATCACCGTGAGCAATGAGGCCTCTGCCTACGACACCGCGAAAGATGTCGTGCTCAATGACGTGATTCCGGCGTTCACGAGCTACAAGCTGGGAAGCCTCGTGATCACCTCCGGGGCCAATGCCGGAGCGAAGACCGATGCCATCGACACTGACCAGGCTGAATTCATCGCGGGCGGAAACGGCGCCGTGCGTTTTCGCCTGGGAACTGGCGCCACGGGAGCGACCGTGCCAACTCCGTCCGGCGGCACCCTGGCCGCAGGTCAGTCGACGACGGTGACATTCGAAGTGATCGTCGGCGATTACCCCAGTTCCGCAGTCATCGAGAACCTGGCCTCCGTTTCCTACTCCGGCACATTCTTCGGTCCATTCACGCGAACGGCCGATTTTGATTTCCAGTGTCCGCCGGTCATCGATCTGGCGATCACGAAATCGAGCCCGGGCAGCGAATATGTCCCGGGCGAGCCCGCGACTTACTCGTTCACCGTCGCGAACAACGGCCCGGCGGCTTCGCCGGGCTCGATCGTCACCGATGCACTCCCAGCGCAGACGACGTTCAACCCGGCGCTGAACCCAGGGTGGACGTTGGTGGGCACCACGCTGACCTACGCCACGCCCGCGCTTGGTTCCGGCGGGTCGACGTCGTTCGCACTCACGCTCCTGCCCGCGTCCAGTCGCCTCGGCGACCTTGTGAACACTGCGACCGTCGCGGTACCCCCAGGCTTTTTCGATCGCAATCTGTCCAACAACACTGCCACCGAGACCGACACCGCCAGGCCAACCATCGGCCTCTCCGTCTCCAAGACCGACGGGTCTGCCACCTACATCCCGGGCGACCCGGTCACCTACACGATCGTCGTCTCCAACTCCGGC
>CAZDTC010000467.1:0-2247 GCA_964508125.1 uncultured Candidatus Kuenenia sp. | reverse complement strand
GCGGGAGGGGCCGGCGGTTTCGGGGTGGGTGTACTTCGCGGTGAAGGCCCGCTCCGGGCCCTTCTTGCGGGTGATCTCGTATTGCTCGGGCGTGAGCCGCTTCTTCCACTCGGCATCGGTCTTCGGGATCTCGGCGTCGGGAATGCGGCCGAGGATCGCAGGATTTTTCGCGGCGGCAGGAGAAGCAGCGGGCGCGGGCGAGCCCGCAGGTTCGGCGGCAGACACGGCGGCGGCTCCGAGGAGGATGGCGGCAGCAAAAGTTTTCATGGCAGAGGCCTCGATTATTCCATGGCAAGCGGGACGCTCGCCCCACATTGGCAAGCGGGACGCTTGCCACACGTGTCAACGTTTTCGCGGGTCGGGGAGCGTCTTCGGCTCGTAGGCGTGGTTGCGCTTCCGCACCACGACGGCCTTCACGATTTTATCCGGCGGCGCCCCGGAGGCCATGTCGCCTTCGGTGCGCGTGATCTTGGGCAACACGTCGAACCCCTCGATCACCCGCCCAAACACGGTGTGCTTGCCGTCGAGGTGTTCCGTCGGCCGAAACGTCAGGAAAAACTGCGAGCCGCCCGTGTTGGGTCCCGCGTGGGCCATCGAGAGCGTGCCCAGGAAGTGCTTCCGCGCCCCCGGCTTTGCCACTTCGCACTCGATCGCGTAGCCCGGGCCGCTCGTGCCCGTGCCCGTCGGATCGCCGCCCTGCGCCATGAAGCCGCCGATCACGCGGTGAAACGGCGTGCCGTCGTAGAAGCCCTTCTCCACCAGGCTGAGAAAATTCGCCACGGTGTTCGGGGCCTCGTTTTCGAACAGTTCCACCGTCACGTCGCCCTTGGTCGTGGTGATCTTCACGCGCGGCAGGTCGTCGGCCTTCGCCTCGGCCGCCCGCTTCGCCATCTCCTCGGCCACCTTCGGCCGCTCGCTCGCCACGGCCGCCTCGAGCTCCGCGATCTTGTCGGGCTTCACGCCGGCGGCCGCCGCCTTCTTGAGCCACGCTTCCGTGCCGTCGAGATCCGAAGCGAGCATCGCGGCCGACGCCGCCATCATCATCACGCCCTCCCCGGCCGCCCCGGCCTTGTCGAGGTCGGCGGCCAAGGCGAGGGCTCGCGTCGGGTCGTCGCTCTTGAGCGCCGCCGCCACCACGGCGCCCGTGATCTCGCGGGCCTGGGCATTCTTGGGATCGCTCATCGCCACGGTGAAGGCCGCCGTCTCGAGCTTCTCGCTGGCGGCCCGGGCGGCCACCTGCACCTCGTTGAACTTCTTCTCGATCGCAGCCTGATCTGCCTTCGGCTGGTGATACTTCGCCTGGAGCACGGTGAGCTCGGCCACGTAGTCCTTGAGGGCCTTGCTCGCGGCGGCCATGTCTTCCTTGGCCTTGGCCGGGTCGAGCTTGGCCTCGACGGCCGGGGCCTGGGCATTGGCCGCCACGGCGGCAAAAAGACCGAGGCACAGGGCGATGCTGCGAAGAAACATGGAGCTGGCTCCGAGGGGGTGCGAACGGGGCAATATTAGAGCATGATCGTGGGAGACCGTCGCCGTCGGCTGGAATCCTTGGCAAGCGGGACGCTTGCCCCACATTGGCAAGCGGGACGCTTGCCCCACGAGTCGCCCCCGATGCCCAAGCCGCCCCCCGCCGATGCCGCCAGCGCCCCGCGCATCATCGGCGGCGATCTCCGCGGCCGGCGGCTCGAATTCTCGCCCGACCCTCGCACGCGGCCCATGAAAGATCGCGTCCGCGAGACGCTCTTCGATCTGCTCGGGCAGCGAGTGAAGGGGGCGATCGCCCTCGACCTGTTCGCCGGCTCGGGCGCCCTCGGCTTCGAGGCCTTGAGCCGCGGGGCAAGCCGGGCGGAGTTTGTGGAACGGCATTTCCCCACGGCCGACGCCCTCAAGCGGTCGGCGAAGGCCCTCGGCGTGGAAGGCCGCGCCGGCGTGCGCTCGGGCGACGTGCTCCTCTGGGCGAAGAAGCTCCCCACGGCCCCCGCCCCGCTGCCCGTCGATGCCCCGTGGCTGGTGTTCATCTCGCCGCCGTGGGAATTTTTTCAGACGCGATCAGCCGAGGTGATGGCGCTCGTGACGGCGCTCGAGCGGGCGGCCCCGCCCGGGAGCACGTTCGTGGTGGAGGCCGACACGGCCTTCGACGGGGCGCTCCTGCCCGACGCCGCCGCGTGGGACGTGCGGCCGATCCCCCCCGCCGTGCTCTATCTGCGCGGACCTTAGGAAATGGCAAGCGGGACGCTTGCCCCACGTCCT
>CAZDTC010000466.1:0-2248 GCA_964508125.1 uncultured Candidatus Kuenenia sp. | reverse complement strand
TCTTTGGCCACGAAAAGGGCGCCTTCACCGGGGCCACGGAGCGGAAGTTCGGCAAGTTCGAGTCGGCCCACAAGGGCACGCTGATGCTCGACGAGATCGGCGAGATGAGCCCGGCGATCCAGGCCAAGTTTCTGCGCGTGCTCGAGGGGCATCCCTTCGAGCGCGTCGGCGGCAGTAATCGCGTGCAGGTCGACGTGCGGGTCGTGGCGGCCACCAACCGCGACCTCGAGCAGGCCGTCGCAGCCGGGGAGTTTCGCCGCGACCTCTACTTCCGGCTCAAGGTGGTGGAAATCCTCGTGCCGCCGCTCCGCAAGCGACCCGAAGACATCGAACCGCTCGCCCGCCACTACCTGCAACGATTCGCCGCCGAGGCGGCCCGGCGGGTTCGCGATTTCACGCCGGAAGCCCTCCACGCCCTCCAGGCCTACCACTGGCCGGGCAACATCCGTGAACTCCGCAACGTGATCGAACGCGCAGTCGTGCTCTCCACCGACGAGGTGATCGCGGCCGACGAACTCGCCCTGAGCCAACTTTCATCGCCGGGCGAGACGGGCCGGAAGTCGGGCGAGCGGGCCGCGCCGTTCGTGCCGCTGACCCTCGACGAAATGGAGCAGCGGCACGTGCAGGCCACGCTCGCCGCCGTCGGCGGCAACAAGCCGAAGGCCGCGACGATGCTCGGCATCGAGCGCTCCACGCTCGACCGCAAGCTCGCGCGCTG
This sequence comes from uncultured Candidatus Kuenenia sp., assembly GCA_964508125.1. Classification (GTDB taxonomy): domain Bacteria; phylum Planctomycetota; class Planctomycetia; order Pirellulales; family UBA1268; genus RGVT01. Next base: position 1,530 of record CAZDTC010000466.1, on the reverse strand, counting down.
GGCGAAGGCGTAACCGTCGCGTGGGACAGGCTTCAGCCTGGCTGACTCCGTGGGGCAAGCGTCCCGCTTGCCATGGCCAACTCGTGTGGGCCGGCTTCGGGCTCCCCGTATCCCGTTTCCGGACGGTAGGGCGGGTAATAACAGCCCGCATTCGGAGCCGGCGGTAGGCATGCTCGACTCCGGTCGTCTTGAGAGTACAAGACTCGTGGGTTTTGATCAGACGCCGATAGTCCTCAAGCACTCCCTTCGTCTGCGCGTGCCCACCGACCGTCTCCGCCGAAAGTTCTTTGCGCCTTCGAGTTGGGGAGCCCGAAGCCGGCGCGCAGAACTGCCGCTCACAGCCCGAACTAGCGCTTCCAGGCCTCGACGTCGTGCGGGCCGGGCTCGGCGGGCTTGGCGTCGTGGTCGGCGCGGGCGCGGCGGCGGGCCTTCATGTCGGCGAGCCAGGCGTCGCAGTCGATGGCGCTCGCGCGGCGGCGGCGGGCCGCGGCCGGCAGGCGGCGGTCGCTCGAGACGACGACGAGGCTCGTCGGGGCGTTGTCATCGTCGATCAGCTCCTCGATCAGCGAGTCGGCATCGGGATACTCGCGGGCGAACCACACGCGGATGCCCTGGTGCACGTGGCGGCCCGGCAGGCCGTCGGGGGCGTTGGCCGCGTCGAACACGACGATCGTCTTGCCCGCCTCGTCGCCGAGCAGCCCGGCGAGGAGATCGAGGAGGGCCAGCCGCGACTGCTCGAAGCCGCGCGGCCCCCGCTCCGCCCCGAAGACGCCCGATGCGTGGAGCAGGTTGTAGCCGTCGATGATCAGCGTCATGGGTCAGGGCGTGGGAAGCCGGTATTTCACCCGGCCGCCCACGATCGTGGCGACGGCCCGGCCGGTGAGCGCCCAGCCGTGAAAGGGCGAGTTGACGCTCCTGGAGACGAACCGCTCCACGTCGACCTGCCAGGTGAGGCTCGGATCGATGAGTGTGATGTCGGCGATCGCGCCGGGGCGGAGCGTGCCGCGGTTCACGCCCAGGATCCGGGCCGGGGCCGTGCTCAGCGCCTCGACGAGCCGCGGCCAGCCGATGCGGCCGGTATTCACCAGGCGGGTGACACACAGGCCCACCGCCGTCTCCAGGCCGAGGATCCCGAAGGGCGCCCGGTCGAGCTCCAGCATCTTCTTCTCGCGGGCGTGGGGGGCGTGGTCGGTGGCGATGCAGTCGAGCGTGCCGTCGGCGATTCCGGCGATGATCGCCTCCACGTCGTTGGCCGTGCGCAGGGGCGGGCTCATCTTGAAGTTGGAGTCGAATCCGCGCAGGCATTCGTCGGTGAGCGTGAAGTGGTGCGGGCAGGCCTCGGCCGTCACTCTCGCCCCCCGGGCCTTGGCCGCGCGGATCAGCGCCACGCCGCCGGCGGTGGAGACGTGCATCACGTGGAGCCGCCCGCCCGTCACCTCCGCGAGCGCGATGTCGCGCCCGATCATCACCTCTTCGGCGGCGGCAGGCATGCCCGTGAGCCCGAGCACGAGCGACACGAGCCCCTCGTGC
>CAZDTC010000465.1:0-2252 GCA_964508125.1 uncultured Candidatus Kuenenia sp. | reverse complement strand
GAATCAACGGGGGATCAACGGGGCTGGCCAAACACCACCGCGGCGGTGAGCAGGGCCAGCAGGGAACCGAGCGACACGAGCAGGAGCGTGCGGGCGGAGGCGTCGTCGCGTCGGACGGCGAACCGGACCGCCGCACCACAATAAACGATCGCGGCGACAGCCGCCGCGAGGAACAGGCGAATGCTGCCGGAGGGCACGGCGAGCACGAGGCTCACCGGCACCATGGCCAGGGCCGCGGCGAGCGACTGGCCGGCGGCCCGGAGGCCGCTCGGGTCGTCGACGGTGAGCATCCGCAGGCCGGCGGCGGCGTATTGCCGGCGATAGAGCCAGGCGATCGCCATGAAGTGCGGGAACTGCCAAAGATAGAGCACGGTGCCGAGCGCCGCGGCCGTGAGGGCCGAGGCGGCGTCGCCCGCGGCGAGGCGGGCCGGGCCGTCGGCGGCCAGCCAGCCGATCGCGACCGGCAGGGCGCCGGCGACGGCGCCCACGGCCGTGTTGAGCGGCGTGTGCCGCTTGAGCGGCGTGTAGACGACGACGTAGAGCAGCCACGTGGCCACGGCCGCCGCGGCCGCCGGCCATCCGGCCGACAGCGTCGCGAGGGCCGTGCCAACGACGAGCGTGATCACGGTGGCCGCAGTGGCGCCGGCGACCGAGAGCGTTCCGGCCACGATCGGGCGCCGCGCGGTGCGCGGCATGAGGCGGTCGGTGTCGCGCTCCACGATCTGGTTGGCGATGCTCGAACTCGCAGCCACGAGCGCGGTGCCGACGAGCAGCCCGAGCAGGTTGACCGCGTCGTCGCGGCCGCCGCCGGTGAGCCAGTAGGCGGTGACCACGGTGGCCAGCACCATGAGGGCGATGCGCGGCCGCGCGAGCCGGGAGACATCGGCGAGGATCGCGGCGAGGCGGTGCCGGAGCCGCGTGATATCCGCCGTGGCCTCGGCCGTGGGAGCGAGGGCATGCGCGATGGCCCGACTTCCGCCGGGCGCGTTGCGGACGGCGACGGCGACGGGCGGCGGGGTCATGCGATGGCCCTCGCAGCGGGCTTCGCGAACAGGCCGGCGGCGATTGCGAGGGCCACCGAGCCGCCGAGGATCATCATCCCGAGCACGACGTGGCCGGTGACGACCGCGGCGCCCCGCGGGCTCCGGGCCGCGATCGGCTCGGCCGGCATCCAGCTCGCCGGAAGCAGTCCCGAGGGCACGCCCCACGACACGACCCACGCTCCGGCACCGAGGGCCAACTGGCAGACGACGAGCGCGGCGATCACCGCGGCCCAGCGCCGGGCCGCGGGCGAGACCTCGGGCCCACAGAACGCGACCGCGAGCCAGGAGAGCCCGGCCACCGCAGCAGCCCCGGCGAGGTGCAGCGCGACGAGCCAGCGGAACGTGCCGGGCGTCACGGCCGCAGCGTCGAGATGCCGGAGCTGGGCCCCGGCCACGAGCTGCACATAAGCGGCGACCATCAGGGCGACGGCCACGCGGAGGGCAGATCGATCGAGTCCAGATTCAGGCAAGCGAGACGCTTGCCCCACGTTGCGTTGCGCAGTGAGCGACGCGATCGCCACGGCGACAGCGAAAAAGAGCGGCCCCGTGCAGGCGTGCACCTTCGCGACCGTCTTGTCGTCGAGCAGCACGCGGGCCCCGCCGAGCGCCCCCTGCACCAGCACGAGCACGACGGCGCTCACCACGAGCGCCCGCACCGTCGCCCGCGGCTCCTTGAGCCACACGACCGCGGCGAGCGCGAGCGTGATCAGGCCGACGGTGGCGCCGAGCAGCCGGTGGCCGTGCTCGAGGAACAGATCCCAGGGACCGTAGAACCACTCGGCGAACGGAAACAGGAACATGTTGTGGCCGTAGGTCGCCGGCCAATCGGGCACCGCCATCGCCGCGTCATACGTGGTGACGAGCGCACCGAACGAGAGCAGCACCGCCGTCACTCCCACGAGCAGGCAGGCCAGCGGAAACGTCCAGTTGGGCCCGGCGGTCGTCATGCTAGTGGGCCGCCGCCAGCGCGGCTGCGGCCGCATTGGGCGGGTCGGTCTGCATCAGGTGGTCCTTCTCGGCGCCCGGCACCGAGTATTCGTAGGGGCCGCGGTGCACGACCGGCTGGAAGTCGAAGTTGCCATGGCCAGGCGGGCTCGGGGCCGTCCACTCGAGCGTGTTCGAACGCCACGGATTCCGCCCGGCCAGCGGCCCGAAGAACATGCTCCAGAAGAAGTTCACGGCGAAGATCGCCTGCGTGGCCACCATGCC
>CAZDTC010000464.1:0-2267 GCA_964508125.1 uncultured Candidatus Kuenenia sp. | reverse complement strand
GCGGACATGCAGAGAGCCGAGGCCGGGAGGGCCGAGGCGAACGTCAAGCGAGAGGTGCCGGGCAGTCACGAGCCGGATTGGGCGAGTTGAGATGACCGCAAGCCACCCGTCCTACGCGGGCCTACACGCCCTCAGAAACGCTGCTGACTCGCGGGCTGTTTCGAGCCAGCGGTGCGATTGGCGCGGGAGCTCGATGTGGAGGCCGCCGGTGTAGCCTGACGCGGCGAGGGCGCCGAAGAGTGGCGGGAAATCGACGTCGCCCGTGCCCAGCGGCAGGTGCTCGTGGCGGCAGGCCAGCATGTCGTCGACGTGCACGTTGACGATGTCGCCCGCCCGCGCGGCGAGCAGATCGGCTGCCGGTCGCTCCCCCATGCATTCGAGGTGGCCGAGATCGACCGTGAGCTTGAAGTGCTCCGGCCGGCCGAGTCGTTCGTGGAGCAGGGCCTGCCGGACGAGCGTGTCGATGAACATGCCCGGCTCCGGCTCGAAGCCGAGCACCACGCGGCGGATGGCCGCCTGGTCGAGGACGGGCCCGAGGCCGGCGGTGAGGCGCTGCCAGAGCGTACTCTCGTCGGCCGCATCGCGGGCGACACCAGACCAGAGCGAGACGACCGGTGCACCAATCTCGGCAGCGAGATCCACCGCCTTCACCAGGAAATCGACCCGTCGCTCGCGGTCGCTCCGCTGCGGAGAGACGAGCGTGGGCTCGTGCTTGAGGCGCGGATCGAGGAGGTGACGGGCGCCCGTCTCGATCACACAGGCCAGGCCGTGCGTCGAGAGGGCCGACCGCCAGCGGGCCGCCTCTGCCGCCATGGACGACGAAAACGGATCGAGCAGGTGCCGATCGGGTGTGATCGCGAGCGATTCGTAGCCCAGGTCGCGCAGGATCGGCAGCGCGTCGAGCGGAGGGATGTCGCCGATCGAGTTCGTGCTGTAGCCGAGCCGCATCGGCGCTGTCCTCTTTCAGGTGGCCGACACGATCTGCCGGCCGAGGAGAAACGGCACGAGCAGCAAGAGCACGACGATCGCCCATGCCTCGCCGCAGACTGCGAGAACGAGCACGGCCGCGAGTGTGATCATCGACATGATCGCGTTGCCGACGGCCTGCTGCACGCGGCTGCTTGCTGGATCGAGGATCCCGAGCATGGCCCGGAGCAGGATCGACGCCGCGAGCACCCCCCAGAGCATGAGCCAGGCGCCGAGCCGGCCCGACCGCAGCCAAGCGGCGCCCCCGCCCGCCGCGGCCATGAGCCAGATCGACGTGCCGGCGATGCCGAGGCCGGCGAGCATGGCGAGGGCGGCGATGGCGAGCGTGCCGGCCCGGCTTTGGCCCGCCTCGTCGCGGGCGTAGAGTGTGATGCCGCCGGCATAGAGCCCCATGCCGATCGGGATCAGCCACTCCGCGGGCGTGAATGGGCCGCCGGCCGCCGTCATGCCGAGCAGCCAGGCGAGGCCGCGGCAGGTGCCCATCACGGCGGGTCCGAAGGGCGTTGCCTTCGCGTGCCGGCCGTAGATCCACACAGCCGCGGCGAGGGCCGCGCCCACGAGCGCCACCGCCGGATTCCCTGAGCCGAATGCAGCGAGGCATGTGCAGAGGCTGCCGAAGGTGAGCAGCCCGCGGCCCACGGCTGCCGCCGTGCCCACCGCGATCGTGCCCGAAGGCAGCGGCCGCTCCGGCCGCTCCTGCCGATCGAGGTCGACATCGAACACGTCGTTGAGCACCATGCCCGCCGCGTAGAAGGCGAGCCCAGCCCCGAGCGCCCACCAAAATGCGTCCGGCAGCGGCCCCACCTCCCGCGCCCGCGACGCGATCAGAAATCCGGCCAGCACATCGGCCGCCGCCGTCGCGTGGTTCGGAATCCGCAGGAGCCGCAGCCAGGCAAGGAGGGACATCGTCGTGTTTCCCGAAAGCAACCGACTTTAACTCGACGCGCTGCGGTATTTCGCGAGCGCCGCCTGGAACACCAGGCGCGAGATGAAGAGCGTCGCCACGGCCGCCGCCACGGCCAGGGCGACGAGCCCCCAGGCTTCACCTTCGAGAGGCTGGGCGATCACGCGGGCCGGCACGTTGACCACGAGTAGGATCGGGATCACGAACGTACACAGCGCCCGCAGCGGGCCGCCCCACGGCCCGGCGTAGATCTCGGCGGGATAGCGGGAGAAGTTCGTGAGGTAAAACCAAAAGTCATAGAGGGTCTGGTTGCGGCCGAGGAGGATCGTGGCGGCCGCGAGCATGATCACGAGGCTGTAGAGGATCGCAACGCCGC
>CAZDTC010000463.1:0-2276 GCA_964508125.1 uncultured Candidatus Kuenenia sp. | reverse complement strand
GCGTTCCAAAACGGCATCGCCCAGTTGAGGTATTCGTTGACGCCGTAGTTGCCGTTGATCCCGAGATCGGTGGGGTTGGTGAAGCTCGTGACGCCGGCGCTGGCCGTGAAGTCGCGATACCACCGCCAGCCGTAGTACGGCCGGCCGAAGCGTCGCAGCCAGGCACAGATCTGGCCGTCTGTGCAGCACAGAGGCAGGCAGCACGCCTCCTCGTCTTCGCAAGCGTAGGGATCGTCGTAGAACGACTCGACGTGCACCTGGGCGGGATACTGCCCCATCCACATCTCGGGACCGGAGCCCGCTCCGGCCATGGCCGGATCGAAGCCGCCCTCCATAGTCATGCCCGGCATGTCGGCGGGCATGCCGCCCATGCCGCCCATCTCGAGCTCCAGCGTCGTTGTGGGCGGGATCGATGCTGCCGGCGCGGGGCTGGGCAGCGTCTGGGCCGGAGACGTCTGCGCCGCGGCGGGCAGCCGGCCCGGCACGGCGGCGTCGTCGAGCGCGGCGGACTGCGGGCCGCGGGCGACGACCGAAGGGATCGAGTCGGCGTTGATGGTGTTCGTGTTGTTCATGGCGAGCCGCTCGCGCGGACGTGCCTGCGGGGCCGTGGGGTTGAACCGTGGCGCGTCGCCGCCGGCCACCGCCAGCACGTTCGGCGGAAAAGACGTCTGGCGGCGTGGTATCACTTCGGCTGCCAGCACCGGGCGGCCTCGTTCCCCCTGCGGCGCGCGGATCACGTTGATGCCGAGGATGCTGTCGGGGTCGGCCGGTGCCGAGGTCTGCAGGCTGCCGGCGATGCGGTTGCCTGTCATCACGCCGTTGTTGGTCATCCAGGCGCCGATGTCACCCACTTTGAGCGGGAAGTTCTGCCGCAGCGGCGCGTAGCCGAGGCGCGGCGGTGCAGCATCTGCGACTGGCGGCACGCCGGGCGGCAGGCCGACCGAGGCCGCCGATGCGGGCGGCATGCGAGGCGTGGTCGAAACGGCCGCCGGCGGAACCGAAGCCGTTGCCGCGACAGCCGCAGCCACGGGCGCAGGAGCGGACTGGGATGCAGGCGCAGCGGCAGCGCCGGAGGTCGGGGCCGAGGCCACGCGGTGCGGTGTCCAGCGGAGGCTCGAGCCCGCGACGGACGTGGAGCCGGGTGCATCCTCGCCTCGGACGCCAAACGCGGAAGCCGTGGTGACGAGCACCGCTCCGGTCAGTTTCAGCCAACCATTCCGCACGTTCATGGCCTCACTCCTCGCGGAGCGTCGCGGGGCGGCCTTCGCCCGACACAACTCTCCAATCGGTAGGGGTATCGGCATCCCGACGACCCGAACTTCTGGCAAATTCGACGCGACAGGCAATCCCTTCCCAGCTTGCCTGCCTTACGAGAGAGCGGCAGCGAGATCGTCGCGGAGGTCCTCGAATGCCTCGAGGCCGACGGCCAGGCGGATCAGGCCATCGTCAATGCCCACGGCGCGGCGGGCCGCCGGCTCGTAGGAGCCATGCGACATGACGGCTGGAAGTTCGATGAGCGACTCGGCAGCGCCGAGGCTCACGGCAAGCTGGAAAAGCCTGGTCGACTCGACCACCCGGCGGGCGGCGGCGACGTCGCCATCGATTTCGAAACTCAGGAGGCTGCCGAAGCCGCCCTCCATCTGCCGACAGGCGATGGCGTGGCCGGGGTGGGAGGGGAGGCCGGGGTAGTGCACGGCTTTCACCCGCGGGTTCGCGAGCAGCCACTCGGCAAGCGCGAGGGCCGTCGCCGACTGGGCCCGCACGCGGAGGTCGAGCGTCTTCAGGCCGCGGGAGCAGAGGAACGACTCGAACGGCCCCATCACGCCCCCGGTCGCGTTTTGCAGCCAGTGCAGCCGGTCGCCCAGGACCGCGTCGCGCACCACGAGGGCCCCGCCGAGCAGGTCGCTGTGACCGCCGATCGACTTCGTGGCCGAGTGCATCACGATGTCGGCCCCGTGGTCGAGCGGCCGCGTGAGGGCGGGCGTGGCCACGGTGGCATCGCAGGCGAGCATGGCCCCGGCCGCGTGCGCGATCTCGGCGCAGCCGGCGATGTCGGTGATCGAGAGCAGCGGGTTGCCCGGCGACTCGATCCACACGAGCTTGACGTCGGGGCCGACGGCCCGGGCGACGGCGCCCTGATCGCTCGTGTCGACGGCCGTGATCGCGATGCCGCGGTCGGCGAGCAACTTGTTGAACAGCCGCCACGTGCCGCCGTAGATGTCGGTGCCGGTGACGATCCTTTGGCCGGGGGCGACGAGCTGTACGGCGCAGTGCGT
>CAZDTC010000462.1:0-2280 GCA_964508125.1 uncultured Candidatus Kuenenia sp. | reverse complement strand
CTCGCCACGGCGAGCGTCGACGTGAAGTACGCGCGGGCTACGAAGTAACCTGGAGGCAAGGAAGCAATGAGATCCCAGACTCACTCAGCGTTCGGCGCGGCTGTCAATTCGCTGTTCGGCGCGGCGTTGATGGCCCTTCCTGTGTGCGTCATGCTTTGCTGCGGCCAGCCCGCCGGAGCGCAGCAGCCCGACAGCCCGAAGACGCCAACTCGGGACGAGCCGGGCCGCCCGGGCGGAGGAGGTCGGGGCGACGGGCGACGTGGGCTGCTGGCCGAGATGACCGCCTTCAAGACGGAAGTGCCGTCGCGGAGCATCGATGTTGTGCTGGCGCGGCCGATGTACAAGTCCATCAGCGTCAGTGTCGCGTGCTATGAGGAGCAGCCGCAAGAGGGGTATGTCGAGTTCCGCCGCGACGACGCTGCGCCGATCACCAAGACGACTATGCAGGCGCTGCCAGCGGGCAAGCCGGTGCTCTTCACGCTCGATGGTCTGAGCCCCGACACCGCGTATGTCTACCGCGTGCGTTACCGCCGCGCGGCCGGCGGGGGTAGCGCGGCGGGCGAGTTTGCTTCGACGGAGTACTTCTCGTTCCACACGCCACGGTCGAACGGACAGGCGTTTACGTTCACGATTCAGGCGGACTCGCACCTCGACCAAGGCGTGGAGCCGAAGTTCTACGAGCAGACGCTGGCGAACATGCTTGCGGCCAAACCCGACTTCATGATCGACCTGGGCGATACGTTCATGACCGACAAGCGGGGGCGAGACTTCAAGGCCGCGCTGCCGCAGTACGACGCACAGCGGTACTACTTCAGCCGCGTGGCTCATTCGGTGCCGCTGTTCATGGTGCTGGGGAATCACGATGGCGAGAAGGGGACATCGGGCACCGGCGCGGACGACATTGGACCTTGGTCGTACGCGCAGCGGACGAGTCGGTTTCCGCAGCCAGTGACCGGCGCGGGGCCGCTGGGCGATGGCACGTTCTACACAGGTTCCACGGCCATGAAGGATGGCGTGGGCTCCAACTACTACGCCTTTGAGTGGGGCGACGCGATCTTCATCGTGCTCGATCCGTACTGGAGTACGACCGATCGGATTCGTGGCGGAGGTGGAGGCAATCGCGGCGCGGGCGGCGGCGAGCGCGGGGGCGGTGGAAGTGGTCCGGGAGGACAACGTTCAAGTGATGAACCGCTCAAGCCCACCGACAGCAGTTGGACGAGCACTCTCGGCCGCGCACAGTTCGACTGGCTCACGCGGACGCTCGAAGGCACCAATGCGAAGTACCGCTTCGTCTTCATTCACCACCTCGTCGGCGGCATAGGTGGAGCGGAATCTCGCGGCGGGGTCGAGTCGTCGCCGTACTTCGAGTGGGGCGGCAAGAACGCCGACGGATCGGCGGGCTTCGCGGAGAGCCGACCCGGTTGGCCCATGCCTATCCACGATCTGCTTGTGAAGCACAAGGTCTCGGCCGTTTTCTACGGCCACGATCATCTGTACGTGAACAGCCAGCGCGACGGCGTGGTGTACCAATGTGTACCGCAACCCGGCAATCCGAGGGGCAATACTCGGACGGCGACGCAGTACGGCTACACCTCCGGCACGCTTCGCGGCAGCCCGGGGCATGTGCGTGTTCGCGTTGCAACTGATGAGGTCACAGTTGAGTTTGTCCGGACGGCGATTGACGGCGCCGAGGATGCACGCCTGCGAGATGGACGTGCGGCGGACGCCAACGGAGCGGTGGTTCACCAATACCACATCACGCCGGTGAAAGGGAAGTAGCACCTCGGTTCCCAGACGTGGCGGGCCGTGCCAGTCAATCTGCGGCAATGAGCCGGAACTCAGCGTGGGAGGCTGAGCAAGAGCCGCGTATCTGGCTCCCAGAGGCCGATTCCCTCGCGAGAAAGATCAAACCGTGTCCTGCCACCCCGATTGAGCGGACCAGATGGCCTTGGCAAGTGCCGAGGCCAACGGTGTTTACTGAGCGCTTCAAACTCCCGGCCTCAACCTGACTTCCTTGCGCCCGATAAGAACGGTCTGCTGAAGGAAATGGATGACCCGAACACATCATCGCGCGGCTCCGCTCTGCGGAAATCCGATCGGATCGGGCTGGAATTCTCTCGTCCAGGAAAATACTCCCTTGGTGGGTTGACAAACGTGTAGTTGCACATATACTAGAGGTATGGATCGTCGAGTTCAACGAGAGATTCGCGACGGCTGCTTCTGCTTGGCACTCCAGCGGGCCGCCCGGGCCGTCGCAAGGCGGTACGACCTGGCACTCAA
>CAZDTC010000461.1:0-2283 GCA_964508125.1 uncultured Candidatus Kuenenia sp. | reverse complement strand
GCCGCGCTCGGCAGCCTCGACCGGGTGCAGAGGCTCGTGAAGCTGCTCGGCACGGTGAACTGCACGCCCGAATTCGAAAAGCACCCGCACGTGATCAACGGCGCGAGCGAGATCTTCGCCGAGATCTGGGGGCCGGACCACGGCGTCGGCGCCCGCAGCGCCGTGGGCATGAGCTCGCTGCCGATGGGCGTGGCGGTGGAGATCGAGGCCGTGTTCGAGCTCGCGTAGGGCCGCCCCCCGAAATCAACAGCCGGCCGAGGGCAAAAAGAACTGGGGCGAAAAGAGCTGCGTCCCCTTTTCGGCGGCTGGATAGACTGTGGTGATGATCACCGATTCGATCGATCCCGCCGACAGTCTTTCGGCCCGTGACCGCGTGCGGCGAGCCCGCGCCCGCGCGATGAGCCCCGCGCAGCGGCTCGCGGCCATGCGGCGACTCTTGGCTCATTCGCGGCAGATCCTGGAACGCAGCCCCGCCGGGCTCGCGCATTTTCGGCGTCGCAACTTCGCGGCTCGCGCAGTCGGCCGGAGAGCCGGGGCGGATGGCCATGACTCCTGACTTTGTCCTGTTCGACGCGCTCACTCGGCATGGCGTGCCATTCGTCGTGGTGGGCGGCCATGCCGTCAATTTCCACGGCTTCATTCGCGGCACCGAAGACACCGACGTGCTGTGGATCCGCTCGCCAGCCGCGGAGGCGAGGCTGCTCAAGGCACTCGAGGAGCTCGCCGCGGAATACATCGGCACTGAAATCGACCCGGCGACCGGGGTCGAACGCACCCATCCGGTCACGGAGGCGTTCATCCGTGCGGAGCGGCTGATGATGCTCTGCACGAGGGCTGGTTTCCTCGACCTCTTCGACTACGTTCCCGGCTATCCCTCCGTGCCGGTGACCGCCGTCTGGGAGACGGGCGTAGACCTCGACGGCATTCGCTTCGCGTCCCTCGAGTGGCTGCGAAAGCTGAAGCAGGCGGCGGGCCGCCCCAAGGATTTGCTCGACCTAGCCCAACTGCCTCCCGCCGGGGACACCCCGCCCGATCGCCATCCATGAGGAGCGATGCCCAGCTGCAAAGGTTGGCACGGATGCTCTCCGAGGGCCCTTCGAAGCATGGCTTGCCCACGGAGTTGTGAACGCTCCAACGTGTGGACGTCTTGGTCCGAAGGAAGTTCGGCGTGACCTACGATCAGTCCGGGATCTGGCATGTTCTGCGGCGGCTGAACTGGACGCAGCAGAGGCCGGACCGTTCTTTGTCTTGATGTCGGTCTTCACGACCTTCGACATGCCGGTGGCTGTGCTTCGCGAAAGCTTCGTCAGTCGGGGCGAACACGGTGAAAGGGCCGGCGCCTTTGAGCGTGGCCAATTCGACGATGTCCTGCGGAGCCTGGGCGAGGGCCACATCCCGAACGGGCGTCGAAACGATCCGCTCGTGAATCGCGGTCGGTTGGACAACGTGGCAGGCCGAGGCCAGCGAGGATGACCGACATCAAGGTGAGCATGGGAGTACGCATGGGGTTCTCCAGAAGATGGAAACTTCGGCGACGGCGAAGGAATAGATGGGCTTCGAATCGTGGCAAGGGCTCCGCCTCCGTGAAAAGCCCGCGGAGTGTACGCACCCGCCATAGCGCCCGCGTTCAGCGGGGTGGGGGGAAGGTCCGTGTTTCATGAACGCCGGCTTTTCAGCCAGTCGCGAAATGACAAGAGTCGCGGCAGCGATTCCCGGTCACGTTGGCGATTTGCGGATTGCTTGCTGGCAATGATGTCATCGATGCTGCACACGGGAAACCCGTCCACCTCGGTGCGGCGCTGCCATGCGGCCGCGAACGTCTCGATCCCATCCGGAGCGAAGATCAAATCGAGGTCGAAGGGGCCATTTTTGAGTTGAATCAAATCCTTGCCCGAGCGCACCTGCTCCGATTGGTCGGCAGTGATTCCAAAACCAAGTTCCAGCAGGGCTGCGACCAGTCGCTCACCGTTGGCGGGTGTCTTGTCCACGAACAAATCGGCATCCTGCGTAGTATCCGGAAATCCAAGCAGGATGGCGCCCGACTTGCCGAGGAACAGATACCGCACGCCGTGCCGTGCGAGACAGTCGCGGATTTCCGCCGCTTGGCGGTATTCAAACCCGCCCATATCCGAGCCAGTCCGGCAAATGGGTTTGACACCACTCGCGGTACTCCCGCATGGTCGCAAACGCGCGGAATGGCGCGTCGTCGAGCACGGGCTCGAGCATCTTGTCGAAGCTGAACACGTAGTCCGTCGTGCGGTTCTGCGCGAGGTCGGCATACTT
>CAZDTC010000460.1:0-2284 GCA_964508125.1 uncultured Candidatus Kuenenia sp. | reverse complement strand
GGCGAGCCCGCCGAACCCTAGGCCGAACGAGCCCAGCCACTCGCGCCTATTCAAAAAGGTGCCAGCCACCAAATCTGGAGAAACTGGGCGCCGAGGCTTACCTATGCTGCCCATATTTGGTGGCTGGCACCTTTTTTTCATCGCTTCACCACGGCTTCATCGTAGTTCATCAGGGCGTTGATCGCGCTGGCAAGCGCCGCCACGTCGGACACGGGCAGCGACTCGTCTCGTTTCCGGTCACCGATCGCCACGAGTTTCCCAGCCTCTTCGGGGCGGGCTGCATACCACTCGCGCTGGCCGGCGTGCATGCGACGGATGATCTCCCGCTCCGCATCGTCCGGCCGGCGGCTCGTGAGCAGTTCGAAGGCCCGCTCGAGCGCATGGTCTGCCTGGCCGTCATACTCGGCGAGGAGCCGCTCGGCGAGCACCCGGGCCGCCTCCACGAACTGCGGCCCGTTCATGAGCACGAAGGCGTGCAACGGCGTGTTCGTCATGTCGCGCTTGGCCACGCACGTCACCCGCTTGGGCACGTCGAAGCTCTCGAGCATCGGCCCGGGCCCGGTGCGGCGCCAGTAGGTGTAGAGGCTGCGGCGGTAGAGGGCTTCGCCCGTGTCGGCCTTCTCCGGCTTGAACGACTCGGGCATGTCGTAGGTCTTCACCGGCGGGCCGCCGACCTTGTCGACGAGCAGCCCGCAGGCGGCGAGCGCCCCGTCGCGGATCATCTCGGCCGGCAGCCGGTGCCGGGGCCCGCGCGCGAGCCACACGTTGAGCGGGTCGTCAGCCATCGTCTTCGGGTCGGCGATGCTGCGCTGCCGATACGTGTGCGAGAGCATCACTGTCTTGATGAGCCGCTTGAGATCCCAGCCGAGGCCGCCCTCCGCGGCCGAGTGTGAAAACTGCCAGGCGAGGAGGTCGAGGATCTCGGGATATTCCGGCCGCGTCGACTGGCTGCCGAGGTCCTCGGGGCTCTGCACGAGGCCGATGCCGAAGAGCGACTGCCAGAGGCGATTCACCGTCACCCGGGCCAGGAGCGGATGCTCCGGGTCGATCAGCCAGCGGGCGAGGCCGAGCCGGTTTTTGGGCTGGTCGGCGGGGAAGGGGGGCAGGGCGGCCGGCGTGTCGGGATCGACCGGCTCCCCGCGCTTGTCGTAGTCGCCGCGGTTGAGCACGTAGGCCATCTTCGGCTGCGGCAGGTCGCGCATCACCATGATCTCAGGCGGCGTCTCCGCGAGGTCGTCGCGCTGGCGGCGGGCCGCCTGGAGCGCCCGTCGCTTCACCGCCGCGTCGGTGGCGAACGCGGCCGCGAAGTAGCCGCCGAGCGATTCGGCGTCGGTACGGCCGTCGAGCGCCGCGCGGATCGTGCCCGGCGCGGCGAGTTCACGGACCTCCAGCGGCGCGAGGGCGCGGTCGAACACGCGGAACTCGTCCACGAGCCCGTCCTTGAAGCCCTTGTCGCGCATCCGCTCGCCGATCGTGATCGTGTCGCCACCGCCGCCGGTGATCTCGCGCGTGAGGCTGTCGCGGATCACCTCCGTGGCGGCCGGATGGCCGTTCACAAACACTTCGAGCCCGGCCGCCTTGCCCGACCCATCGCTCGAGACGGCCACGTGCGTCCACTCGCCCACGGGCAGGGGCTCGCGGCAGCGCACGCTCGCGGCATCGCCAGGCCAGAAGTGGATCAGCGACCAGCGAAGGTGCCCCTCGTCCACGAGCAGTTCGTAGCCGCGGCTGGCGGCGTCGGTCCAAGCCATCGAACGGTGGAACACGACGGCCCGGTCGTGCTTTGCAGCCGGCTTGATCCACGCGCTCACCGTGAAGGGCTGGCTGCGGCGGAAGTTGCCCACCGGCGTCGTCACCGGATGATCGCCCGTGAGCTTGATCGCCTTGCAGGGGGCGCCGGCCCGCGAGTCGTCGACGACGGTGTTTTGCGGCGGGGCCGTCGCGGCCTCGGTCGTGCCCAGGCCGTTGGCGAATTTTCCGTCCTGCTCCCGGCCGTCGAACGGGTAGCGGGCCACCTCGCCGGGAAGCGTGCCGCCTGCAGCCGCGATGGCATCGGGCTCGGCCGCCTTGCCGGCGATCCAGTCAGCGATGCGGCCGTGGGCCTCGGCGTCGGCCTCCGTCACGTCCGCCGCCGCGACGGCCACGGCCTCGTCGGCCTGCCGGAGCTTCGCTGCGGTGGTCTCGTCGGGCAGCCGCAGTTTCGGCGTGGGCACGGCCGGCGTGAAATACGAGTAGAGCCCCGCCTCGTCGATGTCGTCGAAGAAGGCGAACAGCGAATAGAAGT
>CAZDTC010000459.1:0-2287 GCA_964508125.1 uncultured Candidatus Kuenenia sp. | reverse complement strand
GCCCGATCTCGTGAAGGGCGACGTGTCGATCATCACGCCCAATCCCAAGACGAGCGGCAACGGCAAATATAGTTTCCTCGCCGCGTGGGGCTCCGTGATCACCAGCGGCGGCTCGGAGGACGATGCCAAGGCGTTTGTCTCCGAACTCTACAAGCGCACTCCCGTGCTCGACACTGGCGCCCGCGCTGCCACCGCCACCTTTTCCCAGAAGGGCCTCGGCGACGTGCACATCACGTTCGAGAGCGAAGCCCACCTCGAAGTGGACGAAGCCGGCGGCGAGCTCGAGATCGTCTACCCGAAGAAGTCGATCCGCGTCGATCCACCGATCGCCGTCGTCGACAAGAATGTCGACAAGAAGGGCACGCGGCACGCCGCCGAGGCCTACCTCGCGTTTCTCTACTCGCCCGCCGGCCGGGCGATCATCGCCAAGCACCACTACCGGCCCTGGGGCGACAACCCGCCGACGCCCGCGGCCGGCGAAGCCTGGACCGAGGTCGAAACCTACACGATCGACGCGATCGGGGGCTGGCCGGCCGCCACGACGAAGTTCTTCGGCGAAGGGGGCGTGTTCGACGCGATTTATGCAAAGGGGGGCCGCTGACCCGGGGCCCCACGCCACCGCCACCGCATGCCACACACCGCCACCGACATGATTGCGATCGCCAACCCATCCGTGTTCGCCCCCGGTCCGCAAGGCCCCGCGTCCGCCGGGCCGCGATCAAGCCATGCCGCGCGGTCCCGCCACCGCCGCGCGGCCGTGCTGCCCGGCTTCGGCACGAGCCTGGCGATCACGTCGCTCGTGGTGCTCGCGCTCGTCGTGTTTCCGCTCGCCGTGCTCGTGCTGCGGGCCGCGTCGCTCGGGCCCACGGGCTTCCTCGCGGCGGCCTGGACGCCACGGGCGCGGGCGGCCTACGCCGTGTCGCTCTCAGCATCGATGATCGCGGCCGTTGCGAGCTCGCTCCTCGGCCTGCTCGTGGCCTGGGTGCTCGCCCGGATCGAGTTCCCCGGCCGGCGCATCCTCGACGCCCTCGTCGACGTGCCACTCGCCCTCCCCACGGCCGTGGCAGGGCTCGTCTACTCGGCGCTCTACGTGAAGAAGGGCTGGCTCGGCCAGTGGCTCGTGCCGCTCGGCATCCAGGGGGCCTACTCGTATCTCGGCATCGTGCTCGTGCTCGTGTTCGTGAGCCTGCCGTTTGCGATCCGCGTCGTGCAGCCGGTGATCGAGAGCCTCGACCGCGACGTCGAAGAGGCGGCGCGGATCCTCGGCGCCTCGCGGGTGCAGACGTTCCTCCGCGTCGTGCTCCCGGCGATCCTCCCGGCCGTGGCCACGGGGTTTGCCCTCTCGCTCGCCCGGGCCCTCGGCGAATACGGCTCGGTCGTGTTCATCTCGGGCAACATGCCGTTCAAGACGGAGATCGCGCCGGTGCTGATCGTGGCCCGGCTCGAGGAATTCGCCTACGCCGAGGCCACGACCGTGGCCGTGCTCCTGCTCGCGATGTCGCTCACGCTGCTTGTGATCGTGAACACCCTCCAGCAGCGGCTCGCCCGCAACGCCCAGTAGCCCGCTGAGACTCCGCCATGGCGACCAAGCCCCGCACGCCCGCCGCCTCCAAGCCGCTCGCCGCAGCGCTCGTCGCCGGCGCCGTGGGCATCGTGGGCCTCTTGATCGTGGTGCCGCTCGTGAGCGTGTTCTACGAGGCCTTTGCCCGCGGCGCGGGGGCGTGGTGGAAGGCGCTCGCCCACGACCCCGACACGCGGCACGCCATCTGGCTCTCGCTCACCGTGGCTCCGGTGGCCGTGGCGATCAACACGGTGTTCGGCATCGCCGCCGCTTGGCTCGTGGCCCGATTCAGGTTTCCCGGGCGTTCGCTCCTGATCTCGTTCTTCGACGTGCCGTTTTCCGTGTCACCCGTCGTGGCCGGCCTTGCGCTCGTGCTCATCTTCGGCCGGCAGGGGCTGCTCGGCCCCACGCTCGAGTGGCTCGACTGGAAGATCATCTTCTCGTGGCCAGGCCTCGTGCTCGCCACCACGTTCGTCACGCTGCCGCTCGTGGTCCGCGAGCTGATCCCGGTGATGGAGGCGATCGGACCGGAGGAGGAGATGGCCGCCGTGAGCCTGGGGGCCAGTGGCTGGCAGGTGTTCTGGCGGGTGACGCTGCCGAACATCCGCTGGGCGCTCCTCCACGGGATCGTGCTCGCCAACGCCCGTGCGATGGGCGAGTTTGGCGCGGTGTACGTCGTCAGCGGCCACATCGCCGGCGCCACCGACACGATGCCGCTCCGCGTCG
>CAZDTC010000458.1:0-2295 GCA_964508125.1 uncultured Candidatus Kuenenia sp. | reverse complement strand
GTGGTCGGGCGTGGCCACGTGGACCACATCGATGTCTTTCCGCTCGAGGATCCGCCGGTAGTCGTCGGTCAGCATCGCCTTGCCGTCGGCAAACTGCTGGTTGAAGGTGGCGGCCCGCCCCGAATCGACGTCGGCGATCGCCACCACGTCGACCCAGTCCTTGGCAGTGCCGATATTGGCATAGGCGATGCCGCCAGCGCCGATCAGGCCGAGCGCCACGCGGTCGTTCTTCGCCTTCGTCTCGTCCGCAAGCGTGCGGGCTGCGGAGAAGAAATAGGGCATGGCCGCGGCGGCCGCGCCGCCGGCACAGGTCGAAAGAAAACCACGTCGCGAGTCGTTCATATCTGTCTCCTGAAAAAGCCGCCGTATCTTCCACGAGTTGGCCACGTTGGGCAACCGTCCCGGTTGCCGATGTGGCCACAACTCACGGCAAGCGGGACGCTTGCCCCACGGGCCCGTCATACAACGGCAGGTGCCGATAATACACCTCGAGCATGCACGCACAGAGGCTCGTCACATACAGCCGTCCGCCCACGTGGCCCCACTGGTCGTTGGCGGGATCCCAACTCCCCCGCTCGCGGCCGCTCTCCACCTGGGCGGGCACGAGCTGCTCCTGCATCAGCCGGTTCCACTCGTTCCACGCCGCGCCGCCCTGATGGTGGCAGACCTGCGTCTGGTAATACCACGCATACACGTTCTTCCGTCGATAGTCGAAGTCGAGCGGGGCCTCACGGAGCAGGAGCTCGACGCCCGCCACGAGCCGCGGATCGTCGCGCCGCCAGCCAAGATACTGTCGGCAAAGAAGCGCCTCGGCCGTGAGCGCAGGGCGAAAGTCAAACACCTTCTGCCCCGGGTTGATCTGGTAGCCGTAGCCCTTTCGCAGCGACACAAAAACTTCGTCGAGAAACGCGGCGAGCCGTTCATACGTCTCGGCTGGCACGGCCAGCCCCGCCATCTCGCCGCTCTTGAGCGCCATCAGAAACCACCCCGTCACCGACATGTCGCCGCGGTTGTCGCCGCCAGGCCGGGGTGGCTGATACCGCCATCCACCGTCGGGCATCTGGGCTGCAACGGCATACGCAAGCGCGCGGGCGGCGGGCTCGGCAAGCTGCGGATCCTGTGTCATGCCGTAGGCCTCGCAGAGCGCGATCGTGATCTGCCCGTGGGCATACATCGCGTGCTGCTCGATCATCGGGCCGACGTCAAACGTGCCGTCGGCCTGCTGCTGGCGCAGGAGCGCCTTCCAGGCCTTGGCCACCGCCTGCCGGTGCTCGCCCGTGCTCGGCGTGTTGCCCGCGCCCTCTAGCGCGAGCAGGGCCATCGCCGTCGCGGCGAGCCTGTTTTCCTGACGGCTGCCGTCGGCATAGGGGCCCATCAGGCTCCAGAACCCATCCTTCCGCTGCTGCCGCACGAGCCACTCGAGCGCGAGGCTCACCGCCGTCTCCGTCTCCATCGTGCCGCCGCCGGCGCCGAGCATCCGCTGCCGCGCCTCCGCACTGCGGCCGGAGAGCAGCGCCCCGACAGCCGTTCGAGCCGCAGCCGCGGGCGGGCCGGCTGGCTCGACGGCCACCGGGGCAATCGCGTCCGGCACGGGCGGCGGCGGCACCGCGGCGGTCTGCTCGGCAGGCGGCTTCGCCGGCATGGGCGGCTCGGCCTTCGCTAGCTCCGGCTCGATCACCACGGCCGGCGGGGCCGCCGCTTCGTCGGCCTGCTCGACGCCGCCCGGGGGCTCGTTCACTGCGCCAAAGGAAAGTTCGAGCCGCAGTCGCTCCGCCACCCGTCCGCGAATTCCAATCAGGGCCAGCATGATCAACAGCAGCAGGTGGGCCGCGAGGCTCACGCTCAACGCGGGGCTCTGCTCGAGAGCCGCATCCCAGCGGTTGCGGAGCCACTGCCAGGAGAAGCCGTCATGCTCGTCGCGCGGGCGCCGAGGCGCGCGCGGGAGACGGGGCTCGGGCGATCCGATATCGATGCCCGCGGCCGACTGCTGTGTCGGCGACTCGCCCCACGGGAAACCGCCAACGATGGCCTTCGACCGGGGCGTGGGCCCGGGATCTGGAAACCGTGGTGCGGGGTTATCTGGGGGGCGCGGCGCCATACGCGCAGTGTCGCGCGGCGGGCAGCGGCGAGTCCACCTCGACTTTCGCGGAGGGCGGCGGCACCGCTGCGAAATCCGGCCGCTTTTTTCCACAGCCTTCATTTCGGGCGGGTGATCGTCTACTATATGGCCTCACCCACACGACGCGGGGTGGAGCAGCCCGGTAGCTCGCGAGGCTCATAACCTCGAGGTCGCAG
>CAZDTC010000457.1:0-2304 GCA_964508125.1 uncultured Candidatus Kuenenia sp. | reverse complement strand
GCCGGCAGAATACAGGTTTTTCCATGCCGCTGGTAAACTGCGGGGCCCGTCGCTTCCGTCCTGGAGACATCGCCATGCGCCGTCCGTCAGACCGCCGTCCGATTCGCGTCCCCGTGCTCGCGGGCCTGCTCGCCGCCGCCTGTCTCTCCCCGGCCGCGGAATCGGCCCGGGCGGCCGACCGTCAGGTGCTCCTTGTGGCCGCGGTGGACAGCTACGCCGACCTCAAGAAGCAGCTGGCATGGTTCGGCACCCAGATCGGGAGCCCCGGCCTCGCCGCGATGGTCGAATCGCTGATCATGCTCTCCACGCAGGGCCGGGGCGTCGCGGGCCTCGATGTGCAACGGCCGCTCGGACTCGTCGTCACGAGTGACGGCACCGACGTCGCGGCTCACGGCCTCGTACCCGTCAAGGATCTCGACAAACTGCTGGGGTCGCTCCAAGGCGTCGTCGGACCGGCCGCCAAGGAGGGCGAGTCGCGTGAGCTGACGCTCCCCAGCGGCATCAGCCTGGCGATCACCGAGCGCGACGGCTGGGCCGTGGTCGCCCCGACCGCGCTCGACTCGGCCGACGCCGCGCCGCTTCTCGCGGCCCTCTCCAAGGCCTACACCGTCGGCATCGAAGCCTATCCGAGCCGGATGACCGACGCGGTGCGGAAGCAGCTCGAGGCGGCGCTCGATCAGGCCGCGGCCGCCTCGGCCGCGCAGGGCCAGCCGATGGATCCTAGAGCGTTCAAGGCCGCCCTCGCCGGCCTGCGGCAGACGGAGTCGCTCTCGCTCGGGCTCGCGATCGATCCCGAAGAAGGCGCCCTCTTCGTCGAGAATCGTGCCGTCGCGGTCCCCGGCTCGGTGTCGGCCGCCGCAAGCGCAGCGGCCGCCCAGGGCACGCTCACCGTGGGCACGCCGCCGCTCACCGGGGACGACCGGCCTGCCCTGCGGGGCTACGTGGCGCAGTCGATCCCCGAAGCCACCCGGGCCGAGTTTCTCGAGGCGCTCGCCCAATCACTCCCGCGCGACGCCGACGATCCTCTCACGCGCACGGTGTCGCGACTCGTCTACGACCTGCTCTCCGCGGCGATCTCCGCCGGCGGCATCGACGCGGCCTTGGCCGTCGACACAAGCAATGCCACGAAGGAGCGCCCTGTGCCAAACGTGACAGCGGGCGTGCGCGTGAAGGATGGCGCGGGGCTCGAGCGACAGGTGAAGCAGGCATTCGCGGCGGGTGGTGCCGCCCTGGCCGGCGTGAAGACCACCTTCGACGCCGGGAAGGCCGGCCCCGCAACGCTTCACAAGATCTCCATCGCGGTGCCCGACGAATCGCTCGGCGCCAGGCTCGGAGAGACGATCGATCTGACGCTCGCGGTAACGCCCGACTATGCGATCGTGCTGGCTGGCGGCGATGTGGCTGCGCGGGCCGAGGCCGCACTCGCTGCCAGTGGTCGCCCGATCGCCAACGCCGCCCCGATCGCCGCGCTCGAGGCTGCGGCCGGCCCGCTCCTCGAGTATGCCGACGTGGTCGCGCTGGAAGGGCCGGGGGCAAAAGGCGCTGCCGCGGCGAAGGAGGCCGGCGGCGGGGTCGTCGACCTCCGCGTGCGGCCGATCGAGCGCGGGTTCGCCACGAGGATCTCGCTCGACAAGGGTGTGCTTCAGGCCGGTGCCGCGATGGCGGCGCCGGAACGGCCCGTCGGCCCAGGCCGCATCGCGCTGCCCGAAGTGCCGCCGGGATTCCCGATCCCCGTGCCCCGCTGAGCCGGCCCCAAGCCTTCATCCTTTCTTCTTCATGACCACGCCTCCATGACCACGGCCACCACTCCTTCCGAACGCCCCCTGATTCGCCACACGATCGCCGGCGCGAGCGTCGCCGAGCTGGCCCGCGCTCACGGCACGCCGCTCTACGTCTACGACGCCGAGATCATCCGCCGGCGCTGTCGGGATTTGGCGGCCTGGGACACAGTGCGGTTCGCGCAGAAGGCCTGCTCGAACCTCGCCGTGCTGGCACTGGTGCGCAGCGAAGGGGTGATGGTCGACGCCGTGAGCACCGGCGAGATCCACCGGGCCCTCGCCGCGGGCTACGCAGCACACGCCACGCCCGGCACCGGCGCCGACGGGCTGCCGCCGGCACACCCGATCGTCTACACCGCCGACATCTTCGATCGCGACAGCCTCGACGCCGTCGCCAAGCTCGGCATGCATGTGAATTGCGGCTCGGCCGACATGATCGAGCAGCTCGCCGAACGGATGCCGGGGGCCGCGATCACGCTCCGCGTGAACCCCGGCTTCGGCCACGGCCACAGCCAGAAGACGAACA
>CAZDTC010000456.1:0-2308 GCA_964508125.1 uncultured Candidatus Kuenenia sp. | reverse complement strand
GAACTGGCCGCCCGGCCGCGTCGCCTTGAGGGCGGCCGTGGCGGCGGCGAGCCGAAGCCGCTCCATCACCCCGAGCCCGCCGGCCAGGCCCGCCGCGTAGGCGCCATGAAACACGTCGCCGCAGCCGGTGGTGTCAACCGCCCGCACCGGGAAGGCCGGCAGGTGCCCGGCCGCATCCTCCGCCCGATACCACACGCCCGCCGCGCCGTCGGTCACCGCCACGAGCCGACGGCCGGCGCACCTGAGCGCCGCAGCGGCAGCGTCCGGACCCGAGCCCGTGAGCCTGCGGGCCATCTCGGCCGAGAGGACCAGGTGGTCGACCTGCTCCAGCAGCTCAGCGAAGCCCGGCTCCGAGTCGTCTTCGAAATCGGCCACCACGGGGATGCCCGCCGCCCGCGCGAACCGCACGGCCGGGAGCTTCTGCGCCGCCCAGAAGTGGTCGATGAACAGCACCCGCGCCGACCGCACGAGCGGCTCGTCGAGCCGCTCGGGACCGCCTGCGGCAAGCCCCGTCACGTCGGGAAAGATGGTGCGCGAGCCCGTGTCGGCGCCGACCACGATCACCGAACGCACCGGCCCGGCCGCGGCGGCTCTGGCGACGTGGCCGACGTCGACGCCCTCGGCCCGCAGCCGACCGAGGGCGAACTCCGAGAGGTCGTCGGTGCCGAGCGTGGCCACGTAGGCGCAGCGCGCCCCGAGCCTGGCCGCGGCTACCAGCGCCGTGCCGACGAGGCCGCCGCACTGCCGCTCGCGGCGGACGACGGGGGCCTTGGTGTCGGCCGGCGGATACGCGGCCACCATGAGCAGGTCGTCCACCGCCACGCAGCCGCAGCCGAGAACGTCGAACGCCGCGGTCGGGACGGGGGATGCCATTTGAAAAAACGTATACCACCGCGATCCACGCGCGACAAGCCGGCGCCCGGCGTGTCAGCGGTTCGGCAGCAGGCTGCCCGGGCTCGCGCCGGTGGCGCGCTTGAAGACCTGGCAGAAATACGAGCAGTCGTGAAACTCACAGGCGGCGGAAACCTGCGCCACGGTCATGCCCCCGGCCCGGAGCAGCTCGCGGGCGTGTTCCAGGCGGCGCTGAAGGATGTATTCGCCGGGCGTCAGCTTGAGGTGCTCGCGAAACCGGCGGCTGAGCGTGACGGCCGTGGTGTCGAGCGCCGCGACGATCGATTCCACGGTCACACGACCGCCGCGGCGGCGCTCGATCAACTCCTGCGCCGCGCGGACAAGCGGATCGTCCACTGTGAAGGCGTTCGTCGAGGTGCGCACGATCGTCCGCACCGGGGGCAGTGGCGGCGGAGCCGCGGGCCGCCGCCCCCGCGCCAGGTGGTCGAGCAGGGCGGCGGCCCGCCATCCCGTTTCCCGAAACGGCACTTCGATCGTGCTGATCGCAAGCCCGGCCGCCGCGTTGGCGATCGGATCGGCATCGACGCCGATCACGCCGAAATCGCCCGGCACCCGAAAGCCGAGCACGCGGGCTGCCTGGATCACATAGCAGGCGGCGACGTCATGGGCTGCGAAAATCCCGCAGGGGGTCGGCAGCGATCGCAGGGCCCGACGCATCGCATCCCGGTCGTGCCGGGCCGCGACGCGGTACACCTGCCCGGCCGCCGGCAGCACGTCGCGATGCTCCACCTCCAGCCCGCGCTCCCGGGCCGCGGTCCGGAATCCGTCGCTGCGCATCACGGCCCAGAGCGTGGTGCGGGAGCCGAAGAATGCGAGGTGGCGGTAGCCGCGGTCGATGAGATGGGCGGCGGCCATCCGGCCGATCGCCGTCTCGTCGAGAGAGACCGACGGGGCGCGGCGGTGCGGCCCGTTCGCGAGGTAGAAGACGTGCGGCTTGCCGAGCCGCGTGCCCGGACCGCCGAGATACCTGAGGCTGACCTCGTTGAGCAGCACACCGTCGGCCTGGTCGAGCCTGGCAGGGGTCGGCCGGACGCCGGTGCCTGGATAGGTGCTCCACGGGTCGAGGTCGATCCCCGGCCGGCTGGCGGCATACTCGGCCGCGCCCTGGCAGACCTGCCGCACCGAGTGTTCCTCGAGATCGCCGAGCAGCACCCAACGCAGGCGGCGGCGATAAGGGCTGCGGGGCATGGGGCATGCGTGCGTGAAGCACGAGGTTTATGAAAACGTATAGAAAAATACCACAAAAAGGACGATGCCGAAAGCGCTGCGAGGGAAGTACATTTCGCAGATCCGTTGCATCGTGGCCCCGGCCGAGAGCCCGCTCGTGATCCAGCCAATGTCCAGTGCGTCGAACTCGAGATCGTCTGGCCGGTTGGAGGAATCCGCATCGCCGGGC
>CAZDTC010000455.1:0-2308 GCA_964508125.1 uncultured Candidatus Kuenenia sp. | reverse complement strand
GAGCAGGACGTCCTGCTGGGCCTTGTTGAAGCGATGGATCTCATCGATGAACAGGCAGGTGCGGGCGGCGTCGTCCTCGAGCCGGCGGCGGGCCGCATCGAGCACGTCGCGCAGGTCTTTCACACCCGACGCGGTCGCGGAGAGTTCGACGAACCGCCGCTTCGTCTCGGTGGCGATGATCTCGGCGAGCGTGGTCTTGCCGACGCCGGGCGGGCCGTAGAGCACCACCGACCCGAGCCGATCGGCCTCGATCAGCCGGCGCAGGAGCTTGCCGGGGCCGACGATGTGCGCCTGCCCGACGTAGTCGGCGAGCCGCCGGGGCCGCATCCGGGCCGCGAGCGGGGCGGCCCGGGCGACGTTGGCGGCGCGGGAGGCGGTAAATAGGTCAGCCATCCAAGGGGCTCGACGCGAGGGACGGGGCAATCTGGACAAGCATGCCGTGGACTCCGTCGACCTGACCGTCTCGTGAAGATGAAGCGGTTGCCGCGGCCTTTCCGATGATACCGGATGAGCGGTGGTCTTCGGACGTGGGTTCCGGGCCGTTCCCTGGGGTCGTGCGCATGCCCTGGAACAGAAACCGACGATGGTTCGTGGCCGCTATCGTGGCCTGCGTCGGTCTCTGCGCCGCGCCGCCGATCTTCGCCCAGGTGGATTCATCGGGCTCGCAGCGGACGGCGATCCTCGAGTTCCCCAATCTCGGCCCGATCCCGGGATCGACCGAACCGGCCTTCGGTCCGGGCCCGGGTGCGCTCGCGCCGAGCATGGATCTCGGAGGCGGCGCCGGAGCCACTGCGCCCGGCGTGCTCGGCGGGAAGCGTCGCACCGGACGCCTCCCACGCGGCGGCAAGGCTCGGCCTGCCGCGTCGAGCCTCACCGCGACGCATGGCCTCGCGCTGCCCGAAGCCCTACCCGCCCCGCCGACGGTGGCCGGTGCACCGGGGCTCGCCGCGCCGATCGACATCACGCTCCTCGACGACGCCGGCCCGCCCGACGGCCTCACGCTCGACACAGCGATCGAGCGCACGATGCAGGCAAACTTCGACATCCGGGCTCTCCGCCAGGAACTCGCCCAGGCCGATGCCGACATCCTCACCGCGGGCCTCCGCACCAATCCGCTCATCTACATGGACACCCAGTTCATCCCCTACGGCACGTTCAACGAGGCCCGCCCCGGCGGCCCGACGCAGTACGACCTCAACATCACCTATCCACTCGACGTCTCCCGCAAGCGGCAGGCGCGGGTCGTGGTCGCACGCATGGCCCGCACCACGCTCGAGGCCCAGTTCCAGGACGTGTCACGCCGGCAGATTGACAACGTCGGCAAGTCCTTTGTGAATCTTCAGGCCGCGCGGATCGACAGCCTCTCGGCGGCGGCGGCGGTGCGCCGGCAGGAGCAGTTCCTCGCCGAGTTCCGTCGCACGGCCGATCCGTCCGACCGACGCGCTGCCGATGCGATCGATCATCTCACGTTCGTGCTCGAGCGGGCGCGCACCACGCTCGGCGACGCGCTCGAGGCTTACGACGACGCCCGCGAAGGGCTCGGCGTGCTCTTGAGCCTGCCGCTCGAGGAAACGGCCCGGCTGGAGCCGAGCGGAAAGTTGCGCAGCGATTTTCCCCCGCCGCCATCGGGCGAGGACCTCACGGCGCTCGCACTCCGCTGCCGCCCCGACCTCCGGGCCGCCCGGCTCGGCCTCGACCGCGCCGGCGCCGAAATCGCCCTCCAGCGCGCCAACCGTTTCGACGACGTGTTCCTGTTCTACGACCCGATCACGATCCAAGACGCCAGCCCCTACGGCAAGCAGAGCGCGAGTTCATGGGCCGTCGGCCTCACGTTCTCGCTGCCGGTATTCAATCGCAACCAGGGCAACATCGCCCGAGCGGAAAGCAACATGACGCAGACCCGGCTCGAGCTCGCGTCGCTCGAGCGGCGCATCGCCGCGGAGGTGCGGCTGGCCGAACGTGAATACCGTCGCTCGCGCGAGGCCCTCGAGCAGATCGAACGGGAGGTCGTGCCCCGAGCTGCCGCGCTCATGGAGCGGAAGACCGCGGAGTTCACCGCCGGCAAGATCAGCGCCGACGACTTCCAGGACAACCTCGACACCATCACCGAGGTCACGCAGAACCATCGCGACGCGATCCTCCGCCACCGCCGCGCGATGCTCGACCTCAACACCGCCGTCGGCCTCCGCCTCCTGCCGTAGGACGGGCGTCCCGCCTGTCGCTGCTCTACTCGCCCAAACCGGCGTCCGAGCCGGCGGCACGATGCTCCATCGCCGAGAGCGATCGCTAGTCCATTCTCGACTGTGAT
>CAZDTC010000454.1:0-2313 GCA_964508125.1 uncultured Candidatus Kuenenia sp. | reverse complement strand
GGCGCCCTCGGCGCCTTCCTCGGCCTTGGCCTTCTTCTTTTTCTTCATCGACATCTTGTAGACACGCACCTTCGGCAGGCCGATCGGGCTACGGCCGTCCTCCCACCGCTCCTGCTCCTTGAGTTTCACGATCCGCTCGGCCCGCGTGAGCACGCCACGGGCGCTCGTGGAACCCTTGCGGACGCGAAGACTTTTGTCCATGGTCATGGGAAGATCCTCTGAAGATGCGGCTTGAGAGCCCCAAACTCTAAAACGCCCCCGGTCAGCCATCAAGCCCCACGCCCTTGATCCGGGTCAGAAACGCGTCGAGCGTCTCGGGCCGCTGGGCCGGCTCGGCGGCGATGCAGGCCATGATGGCGTCGGCGAGCGGCCGGGGAATCTCGGGCCAGCTGTCGCGAATATCGGCTGGCGGCGTGTCATGGGCCAGGGCGGCCTTGCCGCTCGCGCCCCGCGGCCAAGGCAGGTCGAGCGTGCAGATCTCGTAGGCCGTCACGCCGAAGGAAAACACGTCGAGCCGCTTGTCGGCCTGTCGTCGCCGCACCACCTCGGGGGCCATGTAGTTGGGCGTCCCGATCCTGTTGCCCGGCTGGAGAAACACGGGCTTGTCGGGCACGGTCAGGCCGAAGTCGATGAGCACGAGCGTGCCATCGTCCCGGAGGATGAAGTTGCGCGGGCACACGTCGCGGTGCACGAAGCCCGCCTTGTGCACCGCTGCGAGGGCCGTCGCGGCCTGCCGCACGAGGTCGAGCCTCTTCGGCGGCGACAGTGGCTTGCGGGTCGAGAGGAGCGTGTGGAGCAGGGTGCCTTCGACGAACTCCTGCACCACGTAGGGCCGGCCGTCGCTTGACGTGCCCCAGGCGAGTGTCTTCACGATGTTCGGCCCCGCGATCTTCTGCCCGATCTCCCCCTCGGACGGCTTTCCCAGCCCTTTGTAGCGGCCCTCGATCGGCTCGAGCTTCTTGGGGTCGATGATCTTGAGGCCGACGACCGCCCCCGTCTCGTGGTCGCGGGCCTTGTAGAAGTGCGACATCGTGCCGGTCACGCTCTCCTGGAGCCGCTCATAGCGGCGCTCGAGCTGCACGCGGGCCGAGCCGCCGAACAACCGCGAGAAGAATCCGGAGAGGGGCATCGATGCTCGGAGGGACGGCGGATCGAGGAGAGCAGAACCCGGCCGGGTTCGGGAGATGAATGGTGGCGGTCAGGCGTGCTTGAGCTTGGACAATTCGGCGTGGTTGGCGGCGAGTTCCTTCTCGAGCCGGGGAATGTCGGCCGGGTCGTCGGGCTGCTTCTTGGCGCCTGCGAGTTGCTGCTGCAGCTTCGCGATCTTCTGCTGCAGCACCTCGATCCTTTTCTTGTCTTTCTTGTCCATCGGCCTGCGCGGCTCCAGGTCAGTTGGTCGAGGGAGAGGCGGCCGCGGCGGGGGCCGAATTCGGGCCGGTGTGCAGTTGCCGCATCCAGCCCGAGATCAGCACCACGGCCAGCCCGAGGAAGAGCGTCACGGAGAGCCACTTCGCCCGGTCGTTCCGCACCCATTGCGTGCCGGCCCCACGGCCCACGAGCGCGCTGGCGAAGTAGAACATCACCATCGCGATCAGGAACTTCGCGCCGAACAGGGCGTGGTAACTCGTGTCACGCATCCACGTAGCGCCCCAGAACTCGGGCGCCGCCTTCACGCGGCCGTTGAAGATCAGGAAGTTCGCCAGCCCGCTCGCCAGGAGCACCGTGATCGCCCCGATCACCCAAGGCAGCCAGCGGCGCCGGATCGCGTCGTGGATGCGATCCCGCGTGGCGGCATCGACCTCGGCAAGGGCGGGCACGAGCCCGAACCGGGCGAAGGCGAGCCCGCCGAGCGCCGCGATCGCGGCGAGCACGTGGGCCCAGCGGAGCAGGAGGGTGATGATCGCGTCTTGGTCCATGGTGGCTCCGGTGGTCGGCGTGTCCTGGCTCGCTTAGGCACGGGCGAGGTTTGCCGCATCGTACTCGCTTCACCCGCGCGCTGGTAGAGTGCGGGCATGGACGATTTCGACGACGACCTGCCCCTCTCCCTGACCGGCGGCTCGCCCCACGAACGCTGGATGCGGCTGGCCCTCGACGAGGCCCGGGCCGCCGCCGCCGAAGACGAGGTGCCCGTGGGCGCCATCGTGGTCGCCTCGGGCCGCGTGATCGCCAGCGCCCACAACCAGCGGGAGCAGCTGGCGGACCCCACGGCCCACGCCGAGATGATCGCGCTCACGCAGGCCTCCTCCCAGCTCGGCTCGTGGCGGCTCGAGGGCTGCACGCTCTACGTCACGCTCGAGCCCTGCCCGATGTGCG
>CAZDTC010000453.1:0-2327 GCA_964508125.1 uncultured Candidatus Kuenenia sp. | reverse complement strand
CGACTGCCTCCAGCCCTACTACTTCCACACGCATCTCGTGGGCAGCGAGGGCAGCGTGCTCGACGACAAGTTCCACTCGATGAAGCTCAAGGCCGACAAGGGGCACTGGAGCAAGCTCTCGATGAAGATGCTCGACTCCGGCGACGTGAGCGACCATCCGTATCAGGCGCAGTTCCAGGCCTTCTTCGACGCGCTCGACAAGGGCCAGGACATGGCCCTCACGAGCTTCAAGGAGGCCAAGAAAACGTTCGATGTGATCTTCGCCGCCGACAAGAGCGCCGCCCAGAGCGGCGTGCCCGTGACCGTCTCGTAGTAAAACGGTGCCAGCCACCAAATCTGGAGAAGATACGTTGACTGCACAGTACCCCTCTTTCGCAATTTCCCTCATTTTCCTGAATTTGGTGGCTGGCACCTTTTTGGGAGCCGAGCCGCCAGCGGGCTTCACGCCGCTCTTCAATGGCAAGGACTTCGCCGGCTGGCGGGGCCGGCCGCACTTCGACCCTGCGAAAGACGCCGAGGGCACGCCCGAGGAGCAGGCCAAGCGGCGGGCGGAGTGGAACGCCGACATGGCCACCCACTGGAAGGTGGAAAACGGCGTGATCGTGAGCGACGGCCATGGCGTGTTTCTCACGACGGACCGCGACTATGCCGACTTCGAACTGTATGTCGAGTGGATGTTTCCCGCGCCCTGCGGCGATAGCGGCATCTACCTCCGCGGCAATCCGCAGGTGCAGCTCTGGGATCCCGCCTGCGAACGCGACTTCAAGCACGGCTGTCAGAAAGGCTCGGGCGGTCTGTGGAACAACCCCGCCGGTGCGGAAGGCAAGGATCCGCTCGTGAAGGCCGACAAGCCGATCGGCGAATGGAACACGACCCACATCCGCATGCAGGGCGACCGCGTGAGCGTCGTGCTCAACGATCAGCTCGTGGTCGACAACCAGCCGCTGCCGAATTATTTCTCGAAGGGCGCGACGCCGCTCCCCGACCGCGGCCCGATCCAGATCCAGACCCACGGCGCACCAATGCACGTGCGCAACGTGTTCATCCGCGAGCTCGGCACGCTCGACGGCTCCGGCCCCGGCTGGCGCGACCTCGGCGAGGCCGACTTCGTGAATGTGAACGGTGCGGCCGACACCTGGGCGTGGAAGAACGGCACGGCCCGCTGCACAGGCCAGCCCATTGGCGTGATCCGCACGAAGAAGCCGCTCACGAACCTCGAGCTCTCGGCCGAATGGCGGCACCTCACCGCCGGGGGCAACTCCGGCATCTTCCTCTGGGCCCCGCCGCACGTGTTCGAGGGCCTGCCCCCGGGCAAACTGCCCCCCGGCGGCATCGAGGTGCAGGTGCTCGACCACGGCTTCACCGAGCAATACGAGAAGCAGACCGGCAAGAAGGCCGACTGGTTCAAGACCGACGGCGACGTGTTTCCGGTGGGCTCCTCTGCCATGAAGCCGTTTCCGCCGGTCTCCCCCGACGGCTCGCGGAGTTTTCCCACGGAGCGGCGGTCGCGCGGGAGCCCAGAGTGGAACCATTACTACGTGCGGGCGATCGACGGCGAGGTGCGGCTGTGGGTGAACGGCCGCGAGGTGTCGGGAGGAACCGACTGCTTTCCATCGACGGGCTTCATGTGCTTGGAATCGGAGGGGGCGCCGGTCGAGTTTCGCCGCCTCAGGATCCGCGAACTGCCCGACGCCCGCTCGAGTTTCGTGCCACTCTTCAATGGCAAGGATCTCTCCGGCTGGCAGGGAGATACGAATGGCTACGAGGCGGTCGGCGGCGAGCTCCGCAGCAAGCCGGGCGTCGGTGGCAACCTGCTCACGACCGAGGAGTTTGGCGACTTCGTGCTGCGGTTCGACTTCAAGCTCACGCCGGGGGCCAACAACGGCCTCGCGATCCGTGCGCCGCTCGCGGGCGACGCCGCCTTCGAAGGCATCGAACTGCAGATCCTCGACGACGGCCATGACAAATACAAAAGCATCGAGCCCTGGCAATGCCACGGCTCGATCTACGGCGTGGTCGCGGCTGAGCGGGGAACGTGCCTCAAGCCTGCCGGCGAGTGGAACACCGAGGAGGTGACGGTGCAGGGCCCGAAGATCAAGGTGGTGGTCAACGGCAAGACGATCGTGGACGCCGACACGGCGCCCTTTCGCGACGGCCAGACCACGCCCGACGGCAAGCCCCATCCCGGCCTCGCCCGCACGCAGGGCCACATCGGCTTCGCCGGCCACGCCGACGAGGTCCACTTCCGCAACATCCGCGTGAAGCGACTGTAGTGGGGCAACCGTCCCGGTTGCCAATGCGGCCTCAACTCTCGGCAAGCGAGACGC
>CAZDTC010000452.1:0-2342 GCA_964508125.1 uncultured Candidatus Kuenenia sp. | reverse complement strand
GCCGCTCTCGGCGATAGAGCTTGCGGACGTTCTCGTCGGCCCACGTCTTCCGATCACCGACGTTGTGCTCGTTGAAGTGCCGGGCCACCTCGATTGGGCTCTTGCCCTCGTAGGCGATCATCTCAGCGCCCCGCACGATCCACGCGGCGGCCTCTGGGTCGATCTCGGCCCGCTTCTCCAGCTTGTCCTTGTCCTTCTGCGTGTAGACGTCGTTGCCGGCGGCGTCCTTCACCGTCACCATCCGGTATCCGAACCCGGGTGGCTGGATGTTCTCACCCCGCCGAAACGCGTCGTCCATGCCTCGCTTCACCTTCGCCCGTAGGTCTTGGATGAAGGCGGCGTGGTACGACGACGAAATCGGCAGGAGGAGCGTGGCCTGCGGGTTTGAACTGTCGAACCCGTCGCTCGCCCCGACGAGCCGCACGCTCATATCAGTTGCCAGTTCGCCAGTTCGCAGCGACTCGATCGTGTTGCGGCTCAACCGCGATAGGTCGTCCACGATGAACCACGTGATGCCGAGGGAGCCGCTCTGCTCTAGCAGCATCTTGGCGACGGTGTAGCCACGGCGGCAGGCGATCGTGCCGCTTACGGCTGCGTCGACGCACACGTATTCCCACGGGACGAACACGCCCTCCCGCTGGGCCTTCGTAAGCACGTTCAGCAACTGCTGGTCGAGCGAACGATGGTTGGAGCCTTCGTCGCTGAACCGGGCATAGCCAATGCCGAGGGCGTCCCAGACCTTCGGCAGGCCGGTGGTCTGGAAGCGGTCGGTCTTCTGCCGACGGAACCGACGCTCGAAGGCATCGGCCATCGCCTCGAGAACAGCATCGCTCGGCGCGGGCACCGCAGCGGTGCCGACCAGCTGCGGCCAGAGCCGGGCCTGAATCTCCAGATAGCTGCGGGCGAGGCCCAGCAGATCCTTCCGATCCGGCAGGCCGAAGTCGTCGGCCTGAACGCGGCCGCGGCCCTGACCGATCGGGGAAGACGAATTGAGGGAATCATCAAACGAAAAACTGCCGGCGCCGCCGGCGGGAGACATCGTGTCCATGGGAGTGACTTTCACGGGGCGAACATTTGGTTCGCCTTCCGCGAAGGCACAACAGATTGACACCGGGAGCGGGCGATTGGCCCGTCACTTGATGGTTCTTCCGGCCTCCCCCTGCACCACCAGCTTCAGCACCTCTTCCCCGTCGAATTCGACGTATTCCGGGAAGATAGCCAGCGTGGCGATGTCGAGGGAGGACCGGTTATCCTTTGGGAAGGGGCAGTCGCCCCGACTCACCTGGGATGCCCTTCCGCGCTCACGAGCTCGGAAATGGTTCCGGCAGTGCCATCGACCGGGCTGCCCTTGCACGGCCATGACCGAACCCACGCTGCGATTGACCGGGCGAAGAGCCATCGAAGCGCCGTCTCCACGGGAGCCGGTCACCAGCTACCATGCCCACGGCTGGGAACTGCGGTTCCACGATCCGTTCGAGATTCTGATGGGCAACTACGCCTGGCAGCTGTCGCTGTTCCACGGCGACGTCGACGTGACCGCGGCGCATCCATACCTGTGGAAGGTCCAGGCAGGTAGACGTCTCGACCTGCCCGGCCGTTACCTGCCCTGGTGCAGCGTTCGGCCCGTCGTCGCGATCAACATCTTGGACGCCCAGGTGCGGACGTACGACGTCGTCACGCGTCGCGACCACACGTACGCCGTCGGAGAACTTCCCCGGGAGATCCAGTGGTCACCCCGCGGAGAGCGGCTGGCCGTCACGCTCTACAGCAAGATCGTGGTGATCGACACGACGGACGAATCGACCGTCGCCATCTCCGTGCCGATCGCCCCCGAGAGCTGCGCGCGGTTGTTCTGGTGGCCGGATGGCGAGCACGTCCTCGTGGTCAGCCGGCCCGCGCCCGCGGCCAAGACGGAGTTGTTCCTCGTCCGTGCGGCCGATGGGCGGGTGCTGGCGCGCACGGACTTCGATCCTGCCGACTGGCTTCCCTACGACGCCGACGCCTGCCGGGCGATATCGCGGAAGGACTGGTCGCTGGCGATCGGCGAGCCACCGTGGTTCACGATGGCCTACGGGTCGCTGCTCGACGATTGGAACCAGGTCGACTTCGATCCTGCCACGCGGCTGCTGCGGGCGTATGGCTACCGCCCGATCGGCGGCGGCGGAGCGCTGGCCCCCGGCCAATCGACGTGCGTGGTCGAGCAGCGCGGCGTGGAAGTGGAGGTGGAAGTGGAGGTGGAGGCCCATCCCTGAGGCACTCTGCCGTGGGCAGCGAGCGGCAGCCCCTACGGCACCGCCCGGGCGACGCGGAAGCCGGTGTCCTGATAACGGCGGGTCGGGCTC
>CAZDTC010000451.1:0-2345 GCA_964508125.1 uncultured Candidatus Kuenenia sp. | reverse complement strand
GTCGGGGCGATCAAGGCCAAGGGGAACAACCGCAACGACGTGAAGGGCTGGCTGCCCCTCGAATACCCGGAAACCCAGGTCTACCGGTTCTTCCGCCGCAGTTTTCAGGGGGAGGAGTTCATTCTCGTCAGCTGGGATGGCTGCACGATGACGGATCCCCGGCTGGAACTGCTGGCCACGAAACTCCTGCCGCCGCCCGAGGAAGCCGCGCGGATCGAGCGTCCCCTGTATTTCAAATCTGCCCAGACCGGCCCCCGGGCCGTCCGGCAGATGACCTCGGAGCCCCTGAACCTCGACCGCGAGGAGGCGATCGCCAGGCTGACCGGCGCCCTGATCGGCCCTCCGGTCGCCACGAAACAGGTGCCGGAAACCGGCGAACGGGTCGACGACCTCGACCAGCGCCAAACCTGCCTCGTGCTCACGCTCGCCGACACGGCGCGGGCCAACCTCCACGGCACGATCGACCTCATCAAGAAGGTGGCTGCTGACGAGTGCGGCATCCCCGAAGAGACGCTCCACATGGGCGGCCCGCCCGTCGACAACGTGTCGATCGACAAGGCCGGGCAGACGAGCGTCACGATCCTGTTCGGGCTCTCGCTCGTGGTCGGATTCTTCGTGAGCTGGTGGAGCCTCAAGAGCAAGGCGCTCGTGGGGATGGTGCTCGCCTCGGGCGTGTACAGCATGTTCGCGAGCCTCGCGGTCGTGTGGTATTCCGGCTACCCTGTCGACGCGATCCTGCTCACGATGCCGTCGCTCGTCTACGTCGCCACCACGAGCGGCGCAATCCACCTGGCCAACTACTACCGCGACCAGCTGGCCGAGACAGGCGTGCAGGAAGGCGCGGCCGGCCATGCCGTCAAGCACGCGCTGCTGCCGCTCTCGCTCGCCACCGGCACGACGGCCGTGGGCCTGGCGACGCTGGCCGTGAGCGATCTCGTACCGATCAGGATGTTCGGCATCTTCTCGGCCCTCGGCGTCGCCGTGAGCTTCGTGATTCTCGTCACGTTGATGCCGGCGGCGCTCGAACTGTTCCCGCCCAAGCTCCGGCTCGGCAAGCTCGCCGACGAGGAGGGCACGGCCGACTGGAAGCCGATGGAGGAGAGCCGCTGGTGGCGGATGGGCGAATGGATCACCCGGCACCACGCCGTCGTGGCCACCGCCTGCCTGCTCGTGATGGCGGCCGTCGGCTACGGCATGACCCGCGTCGAGAGCAGCGTGCAACTGATGCGGCTGTTCTCGCCCAAGGCCAGGATCCGCGAGGACTACAAGTGGCTCGAGGCGAAGCTCGGGCCGCTGGTGCCGATGGAGATCCTCGTCCGCTGCGACCAGGAGTCGTGCGACCTCACCTTCCTCGAGCGGATGGAGCTCGTGGGCCGGATCCAGCGGGAGATCGGCGTCCTCGACGAGGTGGGCAGTTCGCTCTCCACCGTCACGTTCGGCCGCAGCCTCGACGCGGGCGACGCGGGCGACGGCATGGGTGGGGCCGCCGCGCGGGCCTTCGGGCTCGGGGCCCGCACGAAGCGTAGCGTCTTGAACCGCCGCCTCATCGCCCACCGTGAAGACTTCCTCGCCGGCGACTACCTCCGCGACGCCAAGCACCCCGACGGCCATGCAGAGGAGCTGTGGCGAATCAGCGCCCGCGTGAGCGCCGTGAAGGAAGTCGACTACGCGCTCTTTCGCCGTGATCTGCAGGCCAAGATCGACCCGATCCTCGCCGACCTCGAAGGGAAGGGGATCGGCGGCATCAAGGTCGAGTACACGGGCCTCGTGCCGCTGGTCTACAAGGCGCAGCATTCGCTGCTCGACGGCCTGATCGTCGGCTTCGTCACCGACTTCGCGATCATCGTGGCGGTGATGGTCGTCCTCTGCCGGGCCGCGTCGGCCGGGCTCGTGCTCCTCCTGCCGGCCGCATTCCCGGCGGTGATCGTGTTCGGCGGCATGGGATGGGGCAATGCACTGCTCAAGTGGCTCGGCACCGGCAACATGCTCATCGACATCGGCACGGTGATGGCCCCGAGCGTGGCCCTCGGCGTGACGGTGGACGACGTCGTGCACTTCATGCTCTGGTTCCGCCGCGGCATCGCCGAGGGGCTCGACCGCCGCCAGGCCGTGATGCTCGCTTATAAAGGCTGCGCCCGCGCGATGTATCAGAGCTGGGGCGTGATCGGCATCGGCCTCTCCGTGTTCGCCCTCTCGCCGTTCGGCCCGACGCAGCGGTTCGGCCACATGATGCTCTCGATGCTCACCGTGGCGCTCGTCGGCAACCTCGTGCTCATGCCGGCGCTCCTCGCCGGGCCGCTCGGAGCCGTGTTCGGCTGGAGCGTGCAGCGCAACGAGCGGCGGAA
>CAZDTC010000450.1:0-2352 GCA_964508125.1 uncultured Candidatus Kuenenia sp. | reverse complement strand
CGGCGGTCGTGTATGGCGGCGTCGGCCAGCATCAGCAGGCCAAGGCGCTGATGCACGGCGTGGACGTGCTCGTGGCCACGCCGGGCCGGCTGCTCGACCTCGTCGGCCAGCGACTCGCCGACATCCGCTCCGTCGAGTTTCTCGTGCTCGACGAGGCCGACAGGATGCTCGACATGGGCTTCATCCACGACATGCGTCGGATCATCGCCATGCTCCCGGCCGAACGGCAGACGCTGTTTTTCTCCGCCACCCTGCCGGCCGAGGTGCGGAGCCTCGCCTCGACGATGCTCCGTGATCCGCTGGAGGTGAAGACGGCTCCGCAGGCGACGCCGGCCGAGACCGTGAGCCAGAGCGTGTTCTTCGTTCCCAAGAAGGATAAAAAGTCACTGCTCGTGCGGCTGCTCCGCGAGGAGGCGACCGGCCGCGTGATCGTGTTCGCGCGGACGAAGCACGGGGCCGACAAGCTGCACCGCGATTTGGCCAAGGCAGGCATCGACGCCGCGGCGATCCACGGCAACAAGTCGCAGTCGCAGCGGGAACGGGCCCTGGAGGCGTTCAAGTCTCCCCGCCCGCCGGTGCTCGTGGCTACCGACATCGCGGCCCGCGGGATCGACGTCGACGAGGTGGCCCACGTGATCAACTTCGAACTCCCGCACGAGCCGGAAACCTACGTGCATCGCATCGGCCGCACCGGCCGCGCGGGGCAGACCGGCATGGCCGTCAGCTTCTGCGACGCCGAGGAGCGGCCGCGGCTCGTCGCGATCGAGAGGCTGCTGCGGCGGCCGATCCCGGCGCGGAACGAAGCATCGGAGGCGGGCACCGCACCGGCGGCACACGAGCGGCGGGAAGGCGGCGGCGCTCGCCGTGGAAACGCCGGCCGACCAGGCCGCACTCGCTCCGAGAGCCGGCCAGGGCGTCATGCCCAGCGTGCGTCAGGGGCTCGCAAGGTGGCTGCCACGAGGGTGGAGCCGGCTTCCGCGCCCGAGCGGACACCGGCCCCCGCGTCCGCCGCCCGCGCTGGTCGTCGGAAGCATCGGCGGGCGCTGTAAGCAAAAGTCGGCAGGCTGTGTACACTGCCGCCGGCGTCATGGAGATACCGGCGCCGTCACCACGTCACCCATCGAAAAAAGGAGCTCGCCATGGGCAAGGGAAATCACTCGCAGAAGAACGACAAGAAGAACAAGAAGCCGAAGCAGGATAAGACCAAGACGGTCGTGAAGAAGTAGCCGCCCGGCGGCACAACTCCCGCACGTGGGGCGACCGTCCCGGTTGTCAATGCGGCCCCCAAGTCTCGGCAAGCGAGACGCGTGCCCCACGGGTCACACGGGGAGCGGGCGGGTCATCTCGACCGGCACGACCCATTGGTCGTACTGCTCGGGTGTGACGTAGCCCAGCGCCACCGCGGCCTCCTTCAGGCTCGTACCCTCCACGTGGGCCTTCTTCGCGATCTTCGCCGCCTTCTCGTAGCCGATGTGCGTGTTGAGCGCCGTCACGAGCATCAGCGAGTCGTCGAGGTGGTGCTTGATCCGGGCGAGGTTGGGCTCGATCCCCTCGGCGCAGTGGACGCGCATCGAGTCGCAGGCATCGGCGACGAGGTCTGCGCTCTCGAGCACGTTGTGGATCATGACGGGCTTGTAGACGTTGAGCTGGAAGTTGCCCTGGCTGCCGGCGAACGCCACGGCGGCGTCGTTGCCGAACACCTGCGCGCAGACCATCGTCATCGCCTCGCACTGCGTGGGATTCACCTTGCCCGGCATGATCGAACTGCCTGGCTCGTTTTCCGGGATCGAGATCTCGCCGATCCCGCAGCGCGGGCCCGAGGCCAGCCAGCGGATGTCGTTGGCGATCTTGAGGAGCGCCATCGCCAGGCCACGCTCGGCCGCGCTCACCTCGACGAGCGCATCGTGTGCCGCCAGGGCGGCGAACTTGTTGGGGGCCGACACGAATGGATGCCCCGTCTCCTTGGCGATGAAGCCGGCGGCCACGTCGCCGAACCGCGGATGGGCATTGAGCCCCGTGCCCACGGCCGTGCCGCCGATGGCCAGGTCGTAGAGCCCCGGCAGCGCCCGATGGATCGACTGGATTCGGTCGTCGAGTTGGGCCCGCCAGCTCGAGATCTCCTGGCCGAGCGTAATCGGCGTGGCGTCCTGGAGATGCGTGCGGCCGATCTTCACGAGGCCGGCATGCTCGCGCTCGAGCCTGGCGAACACATCGCGCAGGCTCCGCACGGCCGGCAGCAGCCGATCGTGGATCACCTCCACGGCGGCGATGTGCATCGCCGTGGGAAACGTGTCGTTGCTCGACTGCCCACGATTGACGTCATCGTTGGGATGGACCGGCTTCTTCGAGCCC
>CAZDTC010000449.1:0-2359 GCA_964508125.1 uncultured Candidatus Kuenenia sp. | reverse complement strand
TGAACACGACGTGATCGTCTCCGCCCGCAACCTCTCGAAGACCTACCGCGATTTTTGGGGCCGCAGCAAGAAGGTGGCCCTCAAGCCGCTCGACCTCGAGATTCGGCGTGGAGAGATCTTCGGTCTCCTTGGGCCCAACGGTTCGGGCAAGACGACCACGATGAAACTCCTCCTCGGGCTCATCTTCCCCA
Organism: uncultured Candidatus Kuenenia sp.; assembly: GCA_964508125.1. Classification (GTDB taxonomy): domain Bacteria; phylum Planctomycetota; class Planctomycetia; order Pirellulales; family UBA1268; genus RGVT01. The sequence goes on along the minus strand of CAZDTC010000449.1, from coordinate 2,168 downwards.
CCTCCGGCGAGGCGCTCGTGTTTGGCCGCGACGCCACCGACGTGTCGAAGAACGACCGCATCGGGTATCTCCCCGAGGAGACCTACCTCTACAAGTTTCTCGATGCCGAGGAGACGCTCGACTTCTACGGCCGACTGTTCGACATGCCTCCCGAGGAACGAAAGCGCCGGGCCGATAAGCTGATCGCGATGGTGGGCCTCTCCCGCGACAAGAAGCGGCAGCTGAAGGAATATTCCAAGGGAATGACCCGCCGGATCGGGATCGCCCAGGCGCTGATCAACGACCCTGAGCTCGTGCTACTCGACGAGCCGACGAGCGGCCTCGACCCGATCGGCACCCGCGAGATGAAGGATCTGATCATCGACCTCAAGAAGCGCGGGAAGACGGTGATCATGTCGTCGCATCTCCTCGCCGACGTCGAAGACGTGTGCGATCGCATCGCCGTGCTCCACCAGGGCGAACTCAAGGAACTTGGAAGGGTGGAGGATCTGCTCCGGGTGACCGATGTCACGCAGATCCGGGCTCGGGGGCTGCCGCCCGAGGCGGTCGACGAGGTGCGGGCGGTTCTCCGCCGGCACGGCGGCGCCGAGATCGAGATCGGCAACCCCACCACCACGCTCGAAGAACTGTTCCTCGAGGTGGTGCGCGATACGGAAGCCCGCCCCGGCCGCCGGGCGCGGCAGGCGGAAAGGAACGGCTGACCGGCGGGCCGACGACGGCCCGCGCGGCACCCACACGCCATGGTGCTCGAAGAGGATATCCCGAAGTTCACCGCCTGGATCGGGCCCGCGCTCGTCTCCTGGTTGTTCGCGGCCGGCCTCGTGGCCGTGTTCGCCGCGGCGCTGGCGTGGCTGGTGCAGTCGGCCCTCTATGGCCCACTGGCCGCCGGCGATCGCGTCTACCGCGGGGTGCTCACGACGCTCGGCGATTTGGCGGGGATGTCGCCCCGGCGGGTCTGGGCGCTGGCTCGGCTGGCCGTGCAGGAGTCGGTGCGGCGAAACGTGCTCGTCGTGCTCGGGCTGTTCGCGGTGATCGTGCTGTTTGCCGGCTGGTTTCTCGACCCTGCGAGCGTGAACCCGGGCAAGCTCTACCTCGGCTTCATCCTTTCGGCCACGAACCTGCTCGTGTGCCTCGTCGTGCTCGTGCTCTCCGTGTTCAGCCTGCCGGCCGACATCAAGGCGAAGGCGATCCAGACCGTGACCACGAAGCCCGTGCGCACCGGCGAGATCGTGCTCGGCCGGATGCTCGGCTTCGCACTCGTGGGCACCGTGCTCCTGGCGATCATGGGGGCGGTCGGCTGGGCGTTCGTGGTGCGCAGCGTGCAGCACGGGCACGAGCTCGCGGCCGAGGACGTGATCGAGATCAACGCCGATGAGGGCTCGACGGCCGGCTTCGAAGGGCGGACGAGCCTCGCCCGTGGCCACCGCCACCGCGTCGATCTCGGCCCCGACGGCACCGGCCGCACCGACACCGTGCAGGGGCACAGGCATTCGATCCGGGCCGTGACGACGGCTGGCGGAACGGCGTACCAGGTGGGGCCACCCGAGGGGCTCCTCGAGGCCCGCAAGCCACTCCGGGGCACGCTCCGGTTTCTCGATCGACAGGGCAAGCCGAGCACCAAAGGAATCAGCGTGGGCGCGGAGTGGTCATATCGGCAGTACATCGAGGGCGGATCGCTCGCCGCGGCGATCTGGACCTTCGACCGCGTGACCGAGCGGGAGTTTCCCGACGGCTTGCCGCTCGAGATGATCGTGCGCGTGTTCCGTACGTACAAAGGAGAGATCGAGAAGGGAATCTCAGGCAGCGTCCGCGTGCGCAATCCCGCCAACGGTCTGCAGTGCGACCCGATCTACTTCACCGCCAAGGAATTCACGATCGACTCGCTGCTCATCCCACGGCAGTTGGCCGCGACGACCACCGACGGCGGCACGCGGCAGGTCGACTTGTTCTCCGACATCGTCACCGACGGCCGCGTCGAGGTCGTGCTTCAGTGCCTCGAGCCGGCCCAGTACTATGGCGTGGCCCAAGCCGACTTCTACCTCCGGCGTGGCAGCGGGTCTTTTCTGGGCAACTACGCCAAGAGCTGCCTTGGCATCTGGTTCTCCATGCTGCTGATGACGGCGATGGGCGTGATGTTCAGCACCTTCCTGGCCGGGCCCGTCGCCCTG
>CAZDTC010000448.1:0-2360 GCA_964508125.1 uncultured Candidatus Kuenenia sp. | reverse complement strand
GGCCGTCGGGCCGAGGGCGTCGCCAGTGACGCCGTGGCAGTGGGCGCAGTGCTCGCGGTAGAGGCCATTCTTGCGGCCCACGATGTCGCTGCGGACGGGGCCCGCGGCAAGCCGGAGCTTCGCCTCGTCGAGGCCCGTCTCGGGCATGCACACGGGCTCGTCGGGCGTGCCGAACATGGCGAGCAGGACGGTTGCCACCTGCTTCTCCTGCTCGGACGTGAGCCGCTGCTTCGTGGCCTCGACCATGTTGGGGCGGAAGTAGGCCGGGGGCGTCTGGCCGCAGCCGGTGGCCATAATGCAGACGCCGACGATCGCGATGACGGTGATGGGTTGACGGTGCATGGCAGAGCGAATCATGGGGGCGTGGAACATCAGGTGCCGATCGCGGATGCCGGCACTTCGAGCGTGCCGATGTCCTTGACCTGGTCGGGTTCGAGTGTGATCTGGAAGCGACCCTTCGGGGTCCACTTGAGGTCGGACTTGTCGAGGCCAAGCGCGCCGTTGGGGCCGGTGGAGCGTTCGTGCCACACCTGGAACTCGAGCGGCTCGCCGGCCGGCAGGTCGGGGATCGTGAACGAGCCGTCGGCGGCGCTCACGGCCACGTAGCCGTCCTTACGGAACACCATGTAGGCCTTCATCCACGGATGCACGTTGCACGTCACCATGGTGGGCATGCCCGTCTCCGCCTTGGGCACGTAGGTGGTGCTCCCACCGGCCGGGATCAATTGGTTGAAGTCCGAGCCGGCGACGTTCGTGTTGTGACCGATCGGGTCGCTGTTCTTGACGTCGATCGGCTGGCCGACGCGGGCGGCGAACACCGGCGAGAGAAACTCGCACTGCTTCTGGTCGAACAACACGGGCGTCGCGGAAGGCGCCTCCTCCTTCACCCGGGTCGTCTTCCGGGCGAACACGACGACGTTGGCGAGGCCCTTCGACGACGGATCGACGAGCAGCGAACGGTCGAGGAGTTTCATCCCGCCCTTCGAGCAAACCTCGGTGTCTTTGTCGGCGAGCAGAGGCTTCGCCGTGCCGGGATCGCCCGCGAACACGAACCGGCCCTTGAGCGTGCCCCAGCCGGTGCCGGTCGACGCGGCCACCGCGCCGCCGCCACCGGTGGAGGCCGACACGAGCGTGGCGCGGAGTTTGCCCGCGGCCTCCGTGTCGGCCGATGGCGTCACCACCCGCTCGGCCTTGCAGCCGGCGGCCACGAGCACGAGCCCGACGAGCCCGAGCAGGCTATTTCTGGAACAGGTTCGCATCGAGGACCATCTCTCCAAGGTTGTTGTCGCCGGCGGCCACCTTCACCTTCTTACGGCCCTTGGCGATCTTCTCGGCCTTGCCGCCCACGGTGACCTCGCCGATGTAGCCGGCCTTCTCGTGCCACAGTTGCAACTCGAGTTCTCCGCCGGCCGGAACGTTTTTGATCTCGAACGAGCCGTCGGCCTGCGACACGGCGGCGTAGGGATTCGGCCGCACCACGATCCAACCCTTCATCCACGGATGGATGTTGCAGGTGACCTGGGAGGGGATCGCCTCTTCGCTCGAGAACGTGACGGGGGCCTCGCCGCCCGCCGGGATGAGATTGTTGGACGGAGAGTTTTTGATCGTCGCCACATTGCTGTTGTGACCGACCGTATCGGAGTTCTTGATCACGAGCTTTTGGCCGGTCTGCACGACCGCCACGTGCGGCTCGAACCGGCAGTTCTTGTTGTCGAGCACCACATCGCCGCTCGGCTTGGCGAGGTCAGGATGCACCTTCACGCCCTTGTCGCGGACGAACACGACGACATTGGCCACGCCCTTGTCGGCGCCGACCACGAGCTCTTCAGCGACAAGCTTGTGCTTGCCGCACACCTCGACGTCCTTGTCGGCCTTGAGTTCCGAGGTGGCGGGGGCGTCGCCCCCGAACACGAACCGGCCCTTGAGCGTGCCCCACTCGTCGGCTTGAACGCAGGGAGCGGCGACGAACGCGAAAAACGTGGCGGCAAGACGGAAAGACCGGTGGGCTGTCATGGCGGAGCTCCGGGGGCTGGGGACGATTTCGACTGACTCTTCAGTTTAGCGCGGTGGCCGGTCGCCGGGAGTCGTCGCGGGCCTGCGGCTGCCGGGGGGGCGTGGGTGGCGGGGCCTGGGCCGCCGGTGGCGGGGCGGGAGGCTGCTGCCGCAAGTAAGCGTCGAGCGAGAGGTTGCGCTTCGCGAACGTGTCGAAGTGCATGAGGAGGTCGGTCAGCGCGTCGACCTGCTCCTCGCTCGTGCCGGCATACAGGTCCTGGCTCACCGGCTTGTCGAACGGGATGTTCACGGGCATGCCCGTGTAGGGCAGGAACCGCTTGGGATTCGCGATCCAGTTGTGCACATAG
>CAZDTC010000447.1:0-2369 GCA_964508125.1 uncultured Candidatus Kuenenia sp. | reverse complement strand
AGGCTCCTCCTATCCTCCGCGGCCCGCCGGCACGCATCCCTTCCGACCGCTCTCGCTGTGCCAGACCGATGCTCATTGACCGCTACATCACCCGGGCGCAGTTGCACGCGTTCGTGATCGTGTTCGTCAGTCTGGCAGGGCTGACGTTCGTTGTCGATGCCTTCACGAACATCGAGGAATTCATCGCCCACGGGGCACAGGCGGGCGGACTGTGGCGCGTGCTCGCCGGCTACTACGGCTGCCGACTGATTTCGTTCTTCGACGCCACGAGCCCGGTGATCGCTCTCGCGAGCGCCATGTTCGCGCTCTCCTGGCTCGAGCGTCACAACGAACTCACGGCCCTGCTGGCCGCCGGGATCAGCCGGTGGCGGATCGCCCGCCCTGCCCTCGTGTTTGCGGCGACCGTGAGCATGCTCGCGATGGCGAATCGGGAACTTGTGCTGCCGCGCGTGCGCCATGCGTTTTCGCAAAACGCCCAGGATCTTCGCGGTGATGCCGCCCATCCGTTCGAGGCCCGTTATGACCATCGCACGGAGATTCTGTTCCGGGGCCGGACCGCCCGGATGGCCGACTGCCGGATCGAGTCGCCGAGCCTGCTCCTGCCTCCGGCTCTCGCGGAATACGGCCCCCAGATCGACGCCACCGCCGCGGTTTGGGAGCCGGCGGCGGAGGGCCGGCCGGCCGGCTACTTGCTCACGGGCGTGACCGAACCAGCCGACATCGATCGGCTCGAGCCGATGGCCCGGCACGCACCGCCGGCGGTGCTCACACGGGCCACGGCCGCCTGGCTCCAATCGGGCGAGTGCTTCGTCGTCAGCGACGTCACCTTCGAGCAGATGATCGGGTCGACAAACTGGAGTCAGTATTCGGCGACCCCCGACCTCGTGCGCGCGATCGCAAACCCCAGCCTCGGCGTGGGGGCCGACGTCCCCCTCCGCGTCCATGCACGCTTCGTGGCTCCACTCCTCGACATGTCGCTCGCCCTGCTCGGCATCCCGCTCGTGGTCGGCCCAAACCGGCGCGGCATCTTCGTGGCCGTCGGCGCGTGTGTGGCGATGACGGTGATCTTTTTCCTCGTGACGCTCGGGTGCCATGCCCTCGCCACGGGCTACCTCATGAGCCCGTCGCTCGGCGCGTGGCTCCCGGTGCTGATCCTTGCGCCGCTGGCCGCCTGGCGGGCGCAGCCGATGTGGCAGTGATGCCCGCGATGAGGCGACGCCCGGCGCCGGGTGATGACGGTTCTGCGGATACCAGCGGCCGAGAGCGATGACCGCACAGCCTCCGCAGGCCGCTGCAAACCCCTGCCCCGCAAGGTCTTCCGCACCCTCTTTCTTTTGCCAGACCTTTTTTCTCTACCCGGACCCCCGGTGTTGCCGATGCTATGTGTACGAACGGGAGTTCGGTTGGAGAGCCGGTCAGGCCGGCCCTCACTTGGCAAAGGAGTGCCTCGGTCATGCGTATCAACACCACGAGATTCGGGCGGATCGACGTCGACCCCGCCGACGTCCTCACGTTTCCCAGCGGTCTGCCGGGACTCGAGGACTGCCGGGAGTGGGCCCTGCTGGCCGACGCCACGAACGACGCCCTCGGCTGGCTCCAGAGCACGACCCGTGGCGACGTCGCACTGGCCGTCGTGAGCCCGCGCCGCTTCGTGCCCGACTACCAGGTGCGGATCCCGCGAAGCGAACTCACGCCGCTCGCCATCGCCGACGTGCGTCAGGCCCAGGTCGTGCTCGTGGTGAGCCGAAACGGCACATCCCTCACGCTCAATCTCAAAGCGCCGATCGTCATCAACCTCGAAGCCCGCACCGGGCGTCAGGTCGTTGCGAGCGGCGACCTGTCCATGCAATACGAACTCACCACCCGCCAGCCCACACTCAAAAAGAGTGCATAATACAAGTGCCCACGGGCGTCTTCCGCCCGCGCCACGAAAGGATTCAGGAAGGACCCTCCGATGCTCGTACTCTCCAGGCAACGCGACGAAAGCATCATGATCGGCGACAACATCGTCGTCACGATCGTGGACATCCGAGGGGACAAGGTGCGTTTGGGCATCAACGCGCCGTCCGAGATTCCGGTGCACCGCCAGGAGGTCTACGAGGCCATCCAGCGGGAAAACCTGCGGGCCTCGCGGCTCGAGCCGGGCGACACGCAGGGCATCGGCCGCCTCGCCGGCCGCGGCCCGTCCAACGGCCCGCCCACGCCGCCGAACCGCCCCACCGACGGTCCGCGCCGGTAACTGCGAGCGGCTTCTGGGTCCTCGCGGTGCCGTCCGCGCACCGTGGGGCAGGCTTCCGCCTGTCATGTCTTCACGGCGCGCGCCGGCTCGTGACTGCCCAGACCCTCTCGCCGGACGTTCGCCTCAGCCC
>CAZDTC010000446.1:0-2372 GCA_964508125.1 uncultured Candidatus Kuenenia sp. | reverse complement strand
TGGAGCGAGTAGACGGCACTCGTGTCGCGAAGGGCCTTCAACTCGGGCAGCGCTCCCGGGCGGTCGCCGAGCCTGATTTCGCCAAGTTCCGTGACCCAGCCGGCCACGTCGATGCCAAACACGGCCAGCAACTGCCTGGCCAGCGCGCCGGCGGCGACCCGGGCAGCCGTCTCGCGGGCGCTCGCCCGCTCGAGCACCGCCCGCACGCCGCCGAGATGCTTGATCGAGCCGGGCAGGTCGGCATGGCCGGGCCGCGGCCGGTCGACGTCGTCGAGCTTCTCGAGCTTGGCGTCCTTGTTGATCACCTCGAGGGCGAGCGGGCTGCCGAGCGTGACGCCGCGCCACAGCCCGGAGAGAAACGTGACCGCGTCGGTCTCGATCCGCTGCCGGCCGCCACGGCCGTAGCCACCCTGCCGCCGCACGAGTTCGGCGTCGATCGCCGCCTTGTCGACCGACAGGCCCGCGGGAAAGCCGTCGACGAGGGCGACCAGGGCGGGGCCGTGCGATTCACCGGCGGTCCAATAGCGGAGCATAGGGTGGGGCGACTGGGGGCTCGGGGACTGGTTCCCCCTGAGTCTAGTTGGCGGTTTCCACCGGCCCTAGAGCAGCCTCGGCGGGCGTGCTGCCTGTGAGCAGCCGGCAGGCTTCGAGGTATTTTCCGCGGGTCTTCGCGACGACGTCGGCGGGCAGGGCGGGGGGCGGGCTCGCCTTGTCCCAGCCGCTGGCCTCGAGCCAGTCGCGCACGAACTGCTTGTCGAACGAGTCGGGCACGCGGCCCGCGCCCGCAGCGGCCGCGGGCCAAAACCGCGAACTGTCGGGCGTGAGCACCTCGTCGACGAGCAACAGCGTGCCGTCGGCCGCGCGGCCCCATTCGAACTTCGTGTCGGCGAGGATGATCCCCCGCGCGGCGGCATGGGCCGCGCCCCGCGCGTAGACGCCGAGGCTCCGATCGCGAAGCGTGGCGGCGAGATCGGCCCCGATCCGGCCGGCCATCACTTCGAACGACACATTCTCGTCGTGGCCGGTCGCAGCCTTCGTGGCCGGCGTGAAGATCGGCGTGGGCAGCCTCGCCCCCGGCGCGAGCCCCGGGGGGAGGGGTATGCCGCACACGGTTCCCGACGTCCGATATTCGGCGAGCCCGGAGCCGGCGAGCCAGCCGCGGACGACGCACTCGAAGGGGATGACGTCGGCGACGCGCACGAGCATCGTGCGTCCCCGCAGCGGCTCGCGGTCGATCCCGGCCGGCAGCCCCATCGCATCGACGTCGGCCGTGATCAGGTGATGTGCGATCGGGGCCGGCCCGCGCGAAAGGAGATCGAACCAAAACGCCGAGATCGACGTCAGCACCTTGCCTTTGTCGGGAATCGGCGTGGGCAGAATCCAGTCGAACGCGCTGATCCGGTCGGTGCTCACGATCAGCATCGCGTCGCCGTGGCCATCCGCCCGGAAGCGATAGCAGTCGCGCACCTTGCCGCGAAAGGGCGCGCCGAGAGGCAGATTCGTTTCCGTGACGGCGTCCGACATGCGCGTTGTTCTACGCATTCGCCGCCACCCGGGCCAGAGTCGACGACCGCGGCTTCGACTCATGTGGACCGCCCACGCTACCGCGCAACGCCGGCCTTTTCGCGCACAAAACCGGCATTGGCCGGCCGGCTGGGGGCGTCCTACAGTCTCGCCATGTGGTTCCGGCCCCCCATCGCCCTGCTGCTCGCGTGCTGCGCGCTCGGCTGCGCGTCGCTCGGCAAGCCGCAGTGGCTCGAGCCGGGCCCGGCCGCCAATCAGCGCCGCAAGGCGGTGCGCTTCGATCCTTACCTGCAGGACGACATCGCCCCGTCGCAACTGCGGCTTCCGCTCATGGATGGCGCCCGGCCGCGCGATTTCCTCGAACCGGTGCCGGAAGTGAGGCGGGCCAGATGGTGGGCGCCGATGCAGTGAGTCGCCGACGGCGTGTGGTGGAAAGCCACCGCCGCCATGCGGATCGCCGCGATGCCCGTGCCGCGTGTATGATCGAGGCCGTCGATCACCGCGGCCAGCGGTCTCGAACGCCCCGCCCCCGCCTCCAGGATTCCCTTCCGTGCCCGCTCCCGGTTCATCCGACAGGCCGTCGCGCATCACGTCGCGCCGCCAGCCCCGGCTCGCTCCCCCGTCCGCGCCCCGCGCCCGAGACAGGGGCCCGATCCGCCCGCCGGACGACGGCCTCGAGCGCTTGCAGAAGGTGCTGGCTGCCGCCGGCCTCGGGAGCCGCCGCAGTTGCGAGGAACTGATCACGACCGGCCGCGTCGAGATCGACCGCACGGTGGTCACGGCCCTTGGAACACGCGTCGACCCGCGACGTCAGGAGATCCGCGTCGACGGCGAGCGGCTTCCCGAGC
>CAZDTC010000445.1:0-2373 GCA_964508125.1 uncultured Candidatus Kuenenia sp. | reverse complement strand
GGAGCACGCGGCCGCGGACCACGCGGGCGGTGATGTCGCAGAAGTTGGTGTCGACCGTGTCCTTCGTGGCGGGCAGGTGGTCGACCACGCGCACGAACCGCTCGCCGGCATAGGCCTCGCGCAGGAGGCGCATCACGTCGCCCTCGCCGATGACCTGCTTCGGCCGGATGTAGATCGTGGAAAGGATGCCGCGGTCCATCGGCGCCAGCTGCGGCGTGAAGATCACCTCGGGCCGCGTGCCGGCATGCCGCCCGAGCACCTGCTCGATCTCGGGCGTGTGGCGATGCCGGCCCACGTTGTAGGCCGACATGCTCTCGTTGCACTCCGGGAAATGAGTCATGAGCTTGGGCGAGCGGCCCGCGCCGCTGACGCCGCTCTTTGAATCGATGATCACGTCGTCGAGATGGAATTTCCCGCTTTTCACGAGCGGCGCGAGGGGCAGGATCGCCGATGTCGAATAGCAGCCGGGGTTGGCGACGAGCTTTGCCCCGACGATGTGCTTGCGAAACAGTTCGGGCAGGCCGTAGACCGTCTTCCCGAGTCGGCTCGCGTCGGGATGTTCGTGGCCATACCACTCGCGGTAGGTCGCAGCGTCGTCGAGCCGGTAGTCGGCGCTGAAGTCGATCACCGTGGCGCCGGCGGCGAGCACCTGGGGGATGATCTCGGCGCTCGCGCAGTGGGGCAGGCAGGAGAAGACGCAGTCGGCCCGTTTGCCGACCTCGTCGGGCCCGAGATCCTCGAGCGGAAGGTCGAGCCGGCCCACGAGGCTCGGGTGCACCGCGGAGATCGGCGGACTCCCCTCCTGCCGGCTCGTGACGGCGACGATCTTCGCCTCCGGATGGCGCAGGAGCAGTTTGATCGCCTCGAGGGCGGTGTAGCCGGTGGCTCCGAGAATGGCGACGGTGATCATGGGGCGATCTCTGGACGAAGGGTTTATACCGCCATGTTCGTATTTGGGACACGTGGGGCAAGCGTCCTGCTTGCCTGGCGACCGGGACGGTCGCCCCACGGGTCACATCAGAGTTTTGCCGATCAGGCGGATGAGCCACGTGGCCACGGCGGCCTTGGTGCCCTTCCGGCCGCCGACGCGGGCGTGGGTGCGGTCGTAGACCGTCACGGCAGTCTGCGTGGCGTCGATCGCCGTGAGGTCGTTGACGACGATCAGGTCGCACCGCTTCGTCGTGATCTTCTCGAGCGCCCGCCGGGGATCGGCCTCGGGCTCGAGGGCGAAGGCCACCATCCACTGGCTGTTGCGGGCCTTCCGGGCGACCGTGGCGATCACGTCGACCGTCGGTTTGAGGCGGAGGGTGAGCACCGTGCCCTGCCGGGGAATTTTGCCACGGACGCGCCGCTCGGGCTCGAAATCGCAGGGGGCTGCGGCGGCGATCACGCCGTCGACGTGCGGCAGGCGCTCGAGGCATGCGTCGAGCATCTCGCCCGTGGTGAGGACGGGGATCACCTTCAATCCACGCGGATAGTCGACGGCGACCGGGCCGCTCACCACCGTCACCTCGTGCCCGGCGGCCTTCGCCGCCTTCACGAGGGCCAGGGCCATGCGGCCGCTCGACGCATTCGTGAGGAATCGCACGTCGTCGATGGCGGCGCGGGTCGGGCCGGCGGTGATCAGGATGCGGGCCATGCGGGGCTCGGAAAGGCTCAGCTCGTGGCCCGCCGGGGCCGGCCGGCGAGCGTGTCGCGGATCACCGCTGCAATCTCCTCGGGCTCCGCCATTCGGCCGGTGCCCTGCTTGCGGCAGGAGAGCCAGCCGGTGCCGGGCTGCACGATGACGCCGCCGTCACGGGCCACCTGGGCCACGTTCCGCTGCACGGAGGGCTTCTCCCACATCGCGGCGTTCATCGCCGGCGCGTAAAGCACGGGGCATTCGGCGCAGAGCAGGAGCGTGGTGAGCAGGTCGTCGGCGACGCCGCTCGCGGCCTTCGCGAGGAGGTCGGCCGAGGCCGGGGCCACGACGACGAGGTCGGCCCGGGCTGCGAGCTCGATGTGGGCCCCGAGCGGGAAGGCTGCGGGATCGAAACTGCGCGTGGCCACGGGCCGGCCTGTGAGCGCGGCGAACGTGGCCGCGCCAATGAACCGCCGGGCGTTCTTCGTGAGCACGGCCGTGACGCCGGCCCCGTCCTGCACGAGCATGCTCGTGAGGGCCGCGGCCTTGTAGGCGGCGATGCCTCCCGACACGCCGACGACGATCTCCCGGCCGGCGAGCGTCACAGGATCGAGGCGTCGAAATCCAAGGGGCCGCCCGCCTCGGGCGATTCGCCGGTGATCCGCAGGTTCGACGACGTGTCGAGGAAGATCTTGTCCTGCTTGATCTCCTCGATGACGATCTGCATCTTGTCGTCGCTGTCGATGTCGACG
>CAZDTC010000444.1:0-2374 GCA_964508125.1 uncultured Candidatus Kuenenia sp. | reverse complement strand
ACTTCGTGGCCGATTCCTTGGAAAACGCCTGCACGTAGCGCTCGGCAATGAGCTTCGAGCAGCCCATCACGCTCGTCGGATGCACGGCCTTGTCGGTGGAGATCGCGACGAACGTCCCGACGCCGTGCCTGTCGGCAAGGCGGGCCAAGGTGCGCGTGCCGAGGCAGTTGTTTTTGATCGCCTCGGCCGGATTCCATTCCATCATCGGCACGTGTTTGTGAGCCGCCGCATGAAATACGACGGTCGGCTTGTAGTCGGCCATGATCTGGTCGATGCGGTCTTCGTCGGTGATGTCGGCGATGAGGGGCTCGAACGGAGGCTTGGGATGAAGCCGTGAAAACTCCTGTTCGATGAGAAACAGCGAGTTTTCTCCGCGCTCGACGAGCAGCAACTTCTGCGGATGGAAGCGGAGCACCTGGCGGCAGATCTCCGAGCCGATCGAGCCCCCGGCCCCGGTGACCATCACGGTGCGGCCGGCGACGAGACGGGCCACGGCGGAATCGTCGAGTCGGACGGGCTCGCGACGCAGCAAGTCTTTGATCTCGACCGAGCGAAGCCGGACGTGGGTCTGATCGCCGTTGTTGTCACCGAGTAGTTCGTCGATGGCGGGGATCACCTTCACCATCGCCCCCGCTTCGGTGCACTCGTCGAACAACTGGCGGAACTGCTTGCCCGTAAGCGTGCCCGACTGCACGAGCACCTCCTGGATACGGCGCCGCTCCACCTCGAAGCTTGCCCGGTCGATCGCGCCGAGCACTTCGATGCCGGAGAAGCGATTGCCGTGGAGCGCGGGATCGTCGTCGAGGAACCCCACGATATGGTATGGGCTGTTGGAGGCCGCCTTGAGGTTGCGGGCGAGCAGTTCGCCCGCCTGGTTGGCGCCGATGATGAGGGCCGACTTTACCGGCGTGTTAGTGAAGATCGGCCGCAATTCCTCGTAGAAACTTCGCCACAGCGTGCGCGTGCCGCCCACGAGCATGATCGTGCACGCCCAGTCGAGGAGGATCACGCTGCGCGGGATGCGCTTGATGCCCGGGATGCGGCCGGTGGAGAGAAACATACCGTCGATCGTGGCCATGATCAGCATGGCGAGCGTGGCGGCCCAGAGCAGCGTCGTGAGGTCGCCAAACGACACCCGGCGCCACGACACATGGCACATTCCAAGCGAATAAAACACGATCAGCTTGAGCACGATCACGCCGCCGACCGCGGTCAGATATGCCGGAAACCAGTTGCCCGCAAAACTAAAGTCGTTGCGGGTGAAGAAGGCCACGAAGAACGCGACGGCGAACAGGGCCGCGTAAACGACCAGCAGCGCGGCCGCCCTGCGCGACATCCGGCGGATAAATTTTTCGGGACGGGCCACGTTCATGAAAGCCTCTCCAGGTCGACGTCTTCGAGTTCCACCGAAGCACCCTGATTCAAAAACCGCACCGCCACCACGAGCCGCTGCTCGCCGTGGCGCCGGATGACCGTGCCCTCGAGCCCCCGGAGGGCTCCACTCCGTACGCGGACGATCTGCCCGGGTTCGATCCGAGCCTCGGGCGTGAGCGGACAGTCGGCATCGATGAGTTGCTTGATGCCGCGGAGATCGGCGAGGAGGGCCGCTTCGTCCGTGATCGGGAGCCAGCGGGCGATCGTGTTGGTGGCCAGGGCGGCGCGGCGCTGGTCGTCGTCGACCCGGGAAAACACGTAGCCTGAAAAGAGCGGCACGTGGGAATCACGGGTGCGGCCTCCGGAGGATCGCAGGCGCCGCCGGATGAGCGGGGCATAGAAGGGTATGCCGACGGCCTCGAGCTTTCGCATCAAATCTTTTTCGCGGCGCGATAGCGTGTAAAACGCGACCCAATTGCCGGGGACCGCCAAGGTGGGGCCATCTGCCTCGAGCAGGTCGCCTGGGAAGAGATCGCGTTGCCTGGGCAAGATGGGCATAGGCGGACACCGCTCAAAGGGAAGCTCCTGAAAGTCTACGTCGTTTTTCAGGCCGCTGCGCGGGGCCGATTTGCCGCGGAAAACCGGGCAAAGTTTCCGGCCGGGTTGTGCCGATAACTCCGAAACAACCGACTGTACCGGTTGCGAGGAGTTTACTATGCGACGCCTGAACCTGCCGAAAACGAGCCGCGAAACCGCCCGCCGGGCCATGGTGTGGACGCTGCTTGCAGCCGTGCTCACAAACACCTCGGGCTGCCAGACATTTGGTCGCCCGCAGCGGGCGACGACGCAGCAGGCGGTGCTCGACTCGCAGTGTCCGCCCGATCCGGAGCGGATGCCGGCCAAGGAACTGGCCAAGATCACGCTGCCGCCCTACGTGATCGAGCCGCCGGACATCCTCCTCATCGATGCGCTGCGCGTCGTGCCCAAGCCGCCCTTCCGG
>CAZDTC010000443.1:0-2388 GCA_964508125.1 uncultured Candidatus Kuenenia sp. | reverse complement strand
TCGCGCAGGAGGTCGTCTTGCCCGAGCCCTGCAGGCCGCAGAGCATGAGGATCGTGGTCCTGCCCGAATCGAGGTGGAGCGAGTGGTCCACCGGGCCCATGAGATTCACGAGCTCGCGGTGCACGATGCCCACGAGCTGCTGGGCCGGGTCGAGCGATTCGAGCACCTGTGCGCCGACGGCATCGGCCGAGACGCGCTCGAGAAACCGGTCGGCCACGTCGTAGGCGACGTCGGCTTCGAGGAGCGCGGTGCGCACGCCTCCGAGCCCCTCGCGCATGTTCGCCTCGGTGAGGCGACCGCGCCCCCGGAAGGCGGAGAGCGCGGAGGAGAGCGAGGCGGACAGCGATTCGAACATGGCGGCTCCAAGACGCCCACGAGGGGCAAAGCCGCCGATTATATGGTCCGCCCTCCCGGTGACGAGCCGCTCGAATCGGGAGCAGGCACACAGCGTGCCGCTTGCCCGACGCGTGGCCGGCGTGAACGGCGCGTCACCGGAGGGGCGGACGGGGAATCAGCTGAACGTACCCTGCTCGTGCACCACCGGCGCCGAGGCGGGAGACGACATCGCGCCCCCCTCTTCGCAGCACGGTGCAGCCGACTGGCAGGGATCGCAGGCCGGTCCACAGGCCGGGGCGCCGCAGGGCGGAGCCATCATCGGCGCAGCCATCGGGGCCCGCGACGAGCAGGGCGAGCGAAACTCCATGAACGACGGGCGGCGGCAGGAATTGAACCCACCGAAGCAACTGCTGCAGCCGGGGGCGGCAATGAGGCTGCCGAGGACGAGAACCAGGCACAGAGAACGCGACATGATGAGAATCTCCACCGCGAGGGCGGTCGGCGGGCGACCACGAGGACGGGTGGCATCGCCCGCGGCGACGCCTTGCAACCATAGCCCACGATTCGGCGCGGTGCGTTGCCGACCGCGACAGGATTTTCATGCTAGGGTTGCGTGGCGTCCTGGCCGCCACGGACTGGCGGGATCGAGGGCGTCGCACCCGCGTTCCCCAAGGCCATGGACGCCGCCCGCATCCGCCACATGCTCCGTCTGCTGACCGTCGCCCTTGCACTATGCACGGTCGGAATCGCACTTCTGAGCCCTCGGGTGCTGCATGGCGAGGAAGTTGCCTGCCTGCCGGCTGTGCCGGACGTGTGGGTGGTGAGCACGCGCGGGCTGCCCGAAGTATGTCGGCTGCCGGAGTCGGTGAACTTCCACGTCCAGCGGCTGCGGCCTGACGGGAGCGCCTGGGAGCGATCGGATCTTTCCGGCCTGCTCGACGATCCCACCCGGCCGGTGATGGTGTTCATCCATGGCAACCGCTACACGCCGGCCGAGGCGCGGCAGCAGGGGCTCGACCTGGCACGGCGGGCGGCGGGATGCTGCGGATCGGGCCTGCGAATCATCATCTACTCGTGGCCGAGTGAGCAGCAGGGCATCCTCCTCAAGGATGGCCGGTCGAAATATCAGCGGTCGTACAGCGAGGGGCGATATCTCGCCTGGCTGCTGGGGCAGTTCGAGCCGGAGAGGCCCGTGGCGATCGTGGGCTACAGCTTCGGCGCCATCATCACGCTGGAGGCGATCGATGATCTGTTGATCGCTGAGCAGGCGGGGAATGGCACCGTGCGACCGTTGACCGGGCGTTCAGGGCCCGTGAACGTGGTGTTCATCGCCGCCGCTGTGCGCTCCGATGCACTGGCCCCGCGGGGGCCCTACCGCGATGCCCTCGATCACATCGACCGGCTCACGCTGCTCGTCAACTCCGACGATGACGCGCTCCGGTTTTTCCCGTTCCTCGACTGCCGCCAGCGGGCTGAAGCCCTGGGCTTCGTGGGAATGCCGCGCCGCTGGATGCCGATGACTGTTCCGTTTTCGAGCTTCGATGCCGCCGGGATCGTGGGGCGCACGCACGGCTTCCAGCATTACCTGGCGTCGCCGTCGCTCATGCGGCGGATCTGCGAGGGCGCGACCACGGGCCTCGAAACAACGGCCGACTGACGGCTAAACGCGTTCGGCAAACCACGCGACGGTGCGGGCCACGCCTTCTGGAAACGCGACCTTCGGCCGCCAGCCGAGGACGTCGGCCGCGCGGGCCGCCGAGACGAGGTTTGATCGCAGGTCGCCCGGCCGGGCGGGGCCGTGAACCGGGTCGGGAAGCCGGCCCGACCGGCCGCGCTCGGCGAGAACCCGCTGCACCTCCGCCCGCACCACCTCCTCGAGCTGGTTGACGTCGGTGCCCACGCCGGTGCCGATGTTGAGGCTCGTGAGCGTACCCGGGGCCACGCCCGGGGGATTGCGGGTGAGCGCCGTCACGTTCGCCGCCGCCACGTCGGGGCCGAACACGTAGTCGCGCACGTAGCGGCCGTCGCCGTTGATCGTCGCCGGCTCCCCGG
>CAZDTC010000442.1:0-2407 GCA_964508125.1 uncultured Candidatus Kuenenia sp. | reverse complement strand
GTCGGCACCACCGTGCCGCGAAGTGGAAAGATTAGGCCAAGTGGCGACCCGAGTTTATCGGCAATCCCCGAGCAGCGCCGGCCGTCGTTGTGTGTTTTGATACCCGTTGCTGCCAGCCTGTGAACACTCTTCTCGGCCACGCCGCCGCGACCGGTCGGCGCGCGCCCGCGGATGGCGCCTCGGCTGGCCCGACCTATGCACCGAAGGCGCTCTTCACTGCCGCGAGGGCGGCTCGTCTTGCGGCCCTGGGCCTCGTATGCGCGAGCGGGAAGCCCCCCGCGTGAAGGCCTGCCGCCCCAAAGTCTGAAGAAGCGGGGCAAAACCCCTAGATTTGCGGGACTGTCCTTGCGGCCCGCCAACTTCAAACCCATAATCAAGCCGCGTTTTTCGCCATTTTTGCCGGGCACTTGAAGTCCGGAAACACAGGGTTAACCTTTAGGTTAAGTCCGATGCCCAGGCTTCCCGATGACCAGGTTGCTGTGGCCGGGCTTGCGAGAACCGTGGCGTACGCGAAGGACAGCCAGGGCCGCATGCACGCAAAAGATTTTCTCGAGGAGACCAGCGGCAGCGAAGCCCCAACGCGGCCGGAAAAAGCAGGCCTTGAGCGACTATTCCGACTCATGGCGAACACGGGCCGGATCGGAAACAAGGAGCAGTTTCGAAAGGAACGCGGAGAGATTTTCGGCTTCAAGAAGTACCAACTTCGCATTGCCGCGTTCCAGGTGGGAACCGTTTGGTATCTGACGCACGGATTCAGGAAGAAGAAGGACAAGTGGCCGGAGGCGGAGCTGGATAGAGCGGACAGAATTCGCAGCGAGCACTTGGCAAGGGGAGAAACTGAAAAATGACCGCAACGTGGATCACTGAACTCACCAAGGATGAGGAAGGTCGTCGGCTTTTGGAGCAGGAGCGACTCATTCTCGAAGTGACTGAATCGATCGCCAACGTCATGGAAGAGCATGGCATCTCCCGCGCCGAACTTGCCAAGCGACTCGGCAAGACCCCCGCGTTTGTGACGAAGCTTCTCCGCGGCGACAACAATTTCACCCTTCGAACGCTCAGCGACGTGTTCTACGCGATGAACTACGGCGCACGGCTGGAGCTCGGACCCGTTGGGCAAGATGCCGTGCCGCATGATGGGGCGGAGACTGAGCCCCTCATCTTTTCCGCCGACGCTTGGAGTCGACCGGCCAGCGGCTGGAGCAACCAAGCTCGCGTGTTTGCTGGCTCGCCAGGCGATGACGGAGGCATGGCCGCGTGACAGAACTCAATTCCGCTGGGACCGATTCGAGCTTGCCGTTTGAGACCGTACTTCAGCAATTGAAGGCAGCGACTCGATTTGTCGAGATTGCCGAGATTCGGTTCGTCGACTGCAGATGTACGTACGGAATCTTGGCCGAGCCCGCGGTTGACGCGGTGGAGGTGAACGTCCGCGGACAGGAGGTTGTTGTTGAAGGGAATACGGTTCGCTCGGCAATGACCGCGGAGTTTCGCGCGCCGACGCCGTTTGCCGACAACGATGCGGAAAAGCAAAAGCAAGTCCACGTTGGTGCCCGGATTGAGGTGAAGTACGCGCTATCGCCAGAGCGCGACCAAGACAGTGACGAGGCAATCAACACGTTTGCACGAATGAATGGGGTGCAAACGGCGTGGCCGTATTTTCGTGAATATCTCCACTCCTCCTTGGTGCGTCTTGGGCTGCCGTCGTTTGATCTTCCACTCTTGAAGCCGCTCGATGCCGCGAGGCTGGCCGGCCTGCTTGAGCGGCTGCACGACGATGAGGATTCGGAGGAAAAAGCATCGGAACCGAAGGCTCAAGCGGGAGGGCAACCGCGGCTCTGAAGAACGGCTCTGGCAGCGGATGGGCCTTTCTCGCGTAGCCTTCGCCCGCTGTAAATCCGTCGCCACGGCAGGCAAGGAAGCGGTTCATGAGCGTTCGTTATTGGTGGGAGGATGAAAACGATCGCCCTGTCCGCGCGATCGACAGCCGGTCGCACGAGGGAATCGCGTACAAGAACTGGTGTCTGCGGCAGAAGCCTGCGGACCCCCAGCCCAATGCCGTCGAGCGGCTGCTGGCCCAGGCGGAAGAAGTCGTGGCCCTCTTCGATGCGATGTTCGGGCAGCTGGCTTGCGATGCCAACCCGCTCGAAGCCGAGTGCCTATCTACGTGGGTTGCGAAGTATGCCTTTGCTGATTTCTTCGCGCCGAACGAGCGGGAGGATGGTCCGCCTCGGTACCGCGAAATATTGACCGATGACAGCCTTGGGCTGATGAAGCGTTGGGAATCCGATGGCGCTGTGCACCTGGCGGTCGAGCGGACAATCGCAGAAAACACGAGCAAAGGCCGCCACCACGGCCGCGGCCACGACCTCAGCCCTGATGCGATCGCGGCGTATTGCGACATCCT
>CAZDTC010000441.1:0-2409 GCA_964508125.1 uncultured Candidatus Kuenenia sp. | reverse complement strand
GCGGCCCCGTGCAGCCCGACGTGCGGATCCTCGACTCGATCAACGTCCGCGACGCCGGCTTCCGCAAGTGCCTCGCGGGCGGCCTGACCACGCTCAACATCATGCCCGGCTCGGGGCATCTGGCAAGCGGACAGACGGTGTACGTGAAGCTTCGCCGGGCCGGCACGATCGACGACCTGCTCTATCGCGACGCCGCCGGCCGGCCGCTCGGCGGCCTGAAGATGGCCAACGGCACCAATTCGCAGAAGGAGCCGCCGTTTCCGGGGACGCGCGGAAAATCAGCGGCCCTCGTGAGGCAGAAGTTTGTGAAGGCGCTCGCCTACCGCGACAAGCTCTCCCGCGCGGCCGGAGATCCCGAAAAACTTCCCGACCGTGATCTCGAGCTCGAGACGCTCGTCGACGTGCTGGAGAAGCGGAAGATCGTCCATCACCACTGCCACCGAGCCGACGACATCATCACCGTGCTCCGGCTGCGCGATGAGTTCGGCTTCGACGTCGTGCTCCACCACGTGAGCGAGGCCTGGAAGGTCGCTCCCGAGATCGCGAAGTCTGGAGCAGGCTGCTCCGTGATCGTGCTCGACAGCCCCGGTGGCAAGATCGAGGCCGCCGACTTCTCGCTCATCACGGGCGCCGTGCTCGAGGAAGCGGGCGTGCCTTGTGCCCTCCACACCGACGACCCCGTCACGGACTCGCGGCTCTTCCTGCGCACGGCGGCGCTCGCCGTGCGGGCCGGGATGTCGCGGGAGAAGGCCCTCGAGTCGCTCACGCTCGCCGGCGCCACGATGCTCGGCCTCGGTGACCGGATCGGCTCGCTCGACGTGGGCAAGGACGCCGACCTCGTCGTGCTCTCGGGGGATCCCCTGAGCGTGAAGACGAAGGTACTCCAGACCTACGTCGAGGGGCGAAAGGCGTTCGATCGCGACGATCCCGAGGATCGGCTCTTCGCCGTCGGCGGCTTCGGCGCGAGCCGCGACCAGAAGGCCGAGCCCTGCTGCATCGGCCCTGCATTTGGAACGACGCGATGAGACACGGCCGATCGCTTCTCGTTTTCCAGAACCTCGCCGCCGTTGCGACCGCGTCGGCATTCCTCTTCAGCGCGCCAACATCCGCCATTGCCGAGACGCTCGCCGTGCGGGGAGACGTGGTGCACACCATGGCCGGGCCACCGATCAACGACGGCGTGGTTGTGATCGAAAATGGAAAAATCCGGGCGGTCGGCCCAGCCGCCACCACGCCCGTGCCGCCCACCGCAAAGGTCCTCCGCGGCGCGGTCGTCATGCCCGGGCTCGTCGACGCCCACAGCGTGGTGGGCCTCGCCGGCCACCTGAACCAGCCGCAGGATCAGGACCAGCTCGACCCCGGCGAGGCGATCCAGCCGGAACTCCGCGCTATCGACGCCTACAACCCGCAGGAACGCCTGATCGAGTGGCTGCGGGGCTTCGGCGTGACCACGATCCACACCGGCCACGCGCCGGGAGCGCTCGTGGCAGGGCAGACCATGGTGGTGAAACTCACCGGCAACACGGTCGAGGAGGCCTTGCTCGTACCGGCGGCCATGGTGGCCGCCACGCTCGGCGACGCGGCCCGGCCACAGGGCGAGGGCGCCGACAAGAAATCGCCGGGCACCCGCAGCAAAGCCGTGGCAATGCTCCGCGCTGAGCTCGTGAAGGCCCAGGAGTATCTCCGCAAGCGCACTCTCGCCGACGAATCAAAGCGGCCCGACCCCGACCTGCGGCTCGAGGCCATGGCCGGAGTGCTCGCGGGAAAGGTGCCACTGCTCGTGACCGCCGACCGGGCCCACGACATCGCCTCGGCTCTGCGGATCGCCGAGGAGTTCAAACTTCGCCTCGTGCTCGACTCGGCCGCCGAGGCCTACCTGCTCGTCGACCTGATCAAGGCCGCCGATGTGCCCGTGATCGTCCACCCGACGATGCGGCGATCCGGCGGCGGTGACACCGAGACGGAGAATCTCAGTTTCGAGACCGCGGCCACACTCGCCCAAGCCGGCATCCCGATCGCACTCCAGAGCGGCTACGAATCATACGTGCCGAAGACCCGCGTCGTACTCTTCGAAGCGGGCCTCGCGGCAGCCCACGGCCTGCCCTTCGAGAAGGCCCTCGCCGCGATCACGATCGACGCAGCGAAGATCATCGGCGTGGCGGACCGCGTGGGCTCGCTCGAAGTGGGCAAAGACGGCGACGCGGCGATCTACGACGGCGACCCCTTCGAGTACACCACCCACTGCACCGGCGTGGTGATCAACGGCGCCGTCATGAGCAGCAAGCCTCGGTAGGACAGGCTTCAGCCTGTCACGCCTGTAGCTCAACTGGTACGCGCCGGCTTCGGGCTCCCCGTATCCCGTCGCCGGACGTTCACTGCGGCCCTCCAGGCCTCCGTTCACTCGACTCC
>CAZDTC010000440.1:0-2429 GCA_964508125.1 uncultured Candidatus Kuenenia sp. | reverse complement strand
GGACTCGCGATGAAGCCCAGCGGTGTGGATAATCCTTTGTTCGCGAGCCATTGATCGGAAGCGTTCTGCTAAAGTCATCTTCGTCATGAAAAGATTAACTGACCAAATGCTCGCGCGATCGCTGCTCGAAATGCGCGAGCGGGGAATCTCCTTTGGCTCGCACGTGCGGCGCAACCACACGTTTTACAGCGTATTTGCTGCCTACTTCGTAGCAGTGCTGGTGTTGTTGGCTTGGCTGCAAATGTGGCTTCTCTTCTATCTCGTAGCCGGAATGTGCCTGGGAGCTTCACTGAAAGACTTCGGTTGGGTTCGAGCGACACGCAAAGTCTTTCCATTCACCGAGAAAGTAACGGATTGGAGGAAGGTGGAAGACCTGGCGCGCGATTCAGAACTGGCCTAATCACGCAATGCAGCGGACTCGCGATAAAATCTGGCGTGATGGAAAGCCCGAGGTCGCGAGCCGCTGATCGCCGGCGTTCGGCGAAGGAGGCCGAGAAATCCACATGAGTGCGAAGACACTGAAGACCGACGTGCTCGTGTGCGGCGGCGGGTGCGCCGGCATCGCCGCCTCGCTATCCGCCGCCCGGAACGGGGCGAAAACGCTCCTCGTGGAGCGGGCCGGGTTTGCCGGCGGCATTCTCACCACCGTCGGCCTGCCGTACTTCGATGGCCTGATCGACAAGCGGTCCGGGCGTTTCGTGGTCAAGGGGATCGCCCTCGAACTGCTCCGCGGGCTGGGCGTGGCGAAGGCGAACGCCAAGCACATCGACGACCTGCCGGCGGAATTGACCACCAAGTTCTGGATGTCCGTCCGCGTCCCCAACATCGAGGCCGTGAAGTGCCTCGCGGACGACCTCATCCTCGAGGAGCAGGACAACCTCCGCGTGCTGTTCCACAGCACGGCGTGCGACGTCGAGGTGAAGGAGGGCCGTGTCGTGGCGGTGCGGATCGCCAACAAGGACGGTCTAGTCCGCGTCGAAGCCGCTCAGGTGATCGACTGCACCGGAGACGCGGACATCGCCACCTGGGCCGGGTGCCCGGTCGAGTCGAAGACCACGCTGCCGCTCATGCCCATGACCATGCACTTCCGCATCGGGAACGTCAAACCGAACAAGGAGGCGAGCGCGGCCGCCAAGCAGGTGCTCATCGACGCCCACAAGCGGGGCGAACTGCCCGAGTTCTACGGGCCGGGCCTGATGTTCGCATTCGCGCCGGATGAGGTCTACGTCCACGCCACCCGGATCCCGGGTGACGCGACGGATGCCGCCGACTTCTCCCGGGCGGAGATGCAAGGCCGCAAAGATGCCATGACCATCTTCAAGCTGTGGAAGGCGAAGGTCCCCGGCTTCGAGGAGAGTTACTACATCGAGAGCGGCCCGTACCTCGGCGTGCGGGACACCCGCCGGATCGTCGGGGAGAGCGTGCTGACCACGGACGACCTGAAGCAGTCCACCCGTTACGCCGACGCGATCGCCACCGGGTGCTGGTTCCTCGACATCCACCCGCCGAACACCACGACCGACAAGCCATTCGCGGGGGAGGGGTTCCAGCCGGACCCCTACGACATCTCCTACCGCACGATGGTGCCCCGGAAAGTGTCCAACCTGTTGGTCGCCGGCCGGTGCCACTCGGCGACCCAGGAGGCGGCGGCGTCGTCACGGGTGACGGTGACGGCGATGGCCCTCGGCGAGGCGGCAGGGTGTGCGGCGGCTCTCGCCGTGCGGGGGAAGACCGACGTAGGCGTGTTCGACGGCGTCAAGGTCCGCGAAGCTCTCGGCAAGCAGGGTGGGGGGCCCTTCACCGATGAATGAGGTTACGCCCGGAGGCAAGGGCGGGTTGCCCACGCGGCGCGAGTTCGGCCGGCTCCTGGCTGCAGCGGCGGTCCTCCCCGCCGCGCTGCCGCTCCTGGGCGAGGCCTCGCCCGTGGCACCGCCGACCGGCGACTACGTTCCGGAAGACACCTATCCGTACTTCACGGAGAGTGACCCGGCCCATCTCACCGACCAAAGGCACGCCGAACCAGGCGCTGCAGCAGATCAGCGGGGCATGTTGGCTTTCTCAGATATGTAGGCTCCTCGGCCCCGCCGACTCCTGAGCTTAGTCGTTAGCCGCGTGAAAGCGGAGCCAGAGTGCGTGCCGTCACGGTGTGAGGTATAACGATGTTCACGAGGACTAATCCATGAGCGACGTCGCCGTCGAACTGATCCACACATTTTCCGCCTTGTCGCGTGGCGAGCAGCACGCAGTGCTTCTCGAGTTGGCCCGAATCTCTGAGGCGAACGCCGGCCCGCTCTCAGATGAGGAACTGACGGCGGCCGGTGAGTCAGTCTTCGCCATGTATGACGCTGAGGAGGCCGGCCATGGCGAAGCCGAAAAGGGGTGAGGTCTGGCTTGTAGATATGGGCTACGCCGCGAAGGTGCGTCCGGCT
>CAZDTC010000439.1:0-2430 GCA_964508125.1 uncultured Candidatus Kuenenia sp. | reverse complement strand
TGGTTACCGCCTGCCCTGCCAGCCGGCGAGATGGTAGGGGCGACCCCGAGCCGGTACTTACGAGCCAAAGCCAGTTCGCAAGGTGGCGTGTGCTGTAGAATCCGGGCAATGCTCGGAGAACAGACTGCATGAGTGCTGACAAATCACGTGCAAAGCAGGCAGGCAGGCCGGTGATGGCGCCCGACGCTTCCCGCGACAAGCCGCGGGCCACGGACACGGTGCGCAGCCCGCTCGGCTATGGACGTGAGACGGTCGAGTCGGTCGTGGTGGCATTCACGCTCGCGCTCTTGTTTCGGGCGTTCGAGGCGGAGGCGTTCGTGATCCCTACAGGATCGATGGCGCCGACGCTCATGGGCCGCCACAAGGATCTCGTGTGCGAATCGTGCAGCCGTGATTTCCGCGTGGGGTGCAGCGCCGAGGAAGACGACCAGTCGCAGAGCCTGCGGACCGAGCAGTCGCGGCTCGAGCGCGAGCTCGAGGGGCTGCAGGCCAGGCTCGCCGACGCGGCCACGGCTCCCGAGGCACGCGAGGCGGCCCGGAGGCGCGTGGAAGTGCTCGAGAGCGACCGCGGACCGCTCGCCCAACTTCGCATGCGGCTGGCCGGCAAGATGGTGCCGGCTGCCAAGTGCCCGAACTGCGGCCACCTGACGCGGCTGCTCGCAGCCGACGATCCGAATCCTGTGTACGACCCGCGCTATCCGTCGTTCAACGGCGACCGGATCCTCGTCAACAAGTTCGCCTACGACTTCGCAGCTCCGGCCCGGTGGGATGTCGTCGTGTTCAAGTATCCGGAGGACGCGAAGACCAACTACATCAAGCGGCTCGTGGGCCTGCCGGGGGAGACGGTGGCGATCTCCGCCGGCGACATCTGGACGAGCGCGGCCGGTGCGGCGCCCACGATCGCCCGCAAGCCGCCGGCCAAGCTCCTGGCGATGCTCCAGTGCGTGCACGACAGCCGGTTCGTGTCGCCCGAGCTCGAGCGGGCCGGATGGCCGCTTGCCTGGGGCGACTGGTCGGGGCCAGGTTCCGCCGATCCAGCGTGGACGACCGCTGACGAGGGCCACTCGTTCATGGTCAACGCGAGCGGCTCCGCGGCAGCCACGCTGCGGTATCGCCACATGCTCGCGACCGCCGAAGATTGGGCGGCGCTCGAGAAGGGGGAGCCGCTCGCCGAACGGGCAAAGCCGCGGCTGATCGACGACTTTCAGCCCTACAACGCGATCGCCACGCGGCCACACTGGGTGGGTGATCTGGCGGAGGAATGCCGGCTCGAGAGCCGCTCGACATCGGGCACGGTCACGCTCGATCTCGTCGAGGCCGGTCGCAGCCACCGCTGCACGATCGATCTTGCCGACGGGACGGCGCGGCTCTTCCTGCCATTCGCCGAAGGGGCCGATCAGCCCCGGGCCAAGACGCCCGTGCGCGGCACCGGCACATGGCGCATCCTGTTTGCCAACGTCGACGACGAACTGTCGCTCTTTGTCGATGGGCGGCCGATCGAGTTCGACCGGCTGACGCGCTGGAGCCGCCCGATCGACGATGCCGAGGCGAGCCTGCCCGACGATCGTCCGCTCGGGCCGGGCGATGCCCAGCCGGGCGACCTTGCGCCGGTCGGGATCACCGTCGTGGGGGCCGACGTCCGCGTCTCCGATCTGCGCGTGCTGCGCGACGTGTACTACATAGGGGCCCTCGACGTGGGCGCGCGGCCGGGAGAGCTCGTCGAGCGCGAGCGGCTCGAGTTTCCCCTCGTAGCCGACCAGTTCTTCGTGCTCGGCGACAACTCCGCGGCCAGCAAGGACAGCCGGATGTGGCTCTCCGGCCACCACGTCGACCGGGAGCTCCTCATCGGAAAGGCCCTCGTCATCTTCTGGCCGCATGCCGTCCCGGCAAGCTGGAGCGTTCCGGTGAAAATCGGGGGGGTCGAGTTGAGATTGCCCTCGTGGCCCAACTTCGCGAGGATGCGGTTCGTCCGCTAGCCCAACACCGGACGAGGATCGGCTCAGGGAGGAGCCTGTGGCGCTTCTGTCCGTCGAAGGTCTCGTGAAAAACTACGGCCGCCGCCGCGTGGTCGATGGGGTGTCGTTCCACGTCGAGACGGGCGAGATCGTGGGGCTTCTCGGCCCCAACGGTGCCGGTAAGACGACGAGCTTCCGTATGACCTGCGGCCTCGTGATCCCCGATGCCGGGAGCGTGCTGCTCGACGATGCCGAGATCACTCACTGGCCGATGTTCAAGCGGTCGCGGGACGGCGGCATGGGCTATCTCGCCCAGGAGCAGAGTGTGTTCCGCAAGCTCACCGTCGAGCAAAACCTGCTCGCGATCATGGAGCTCGTCGGCATGGACCGGAAGGAGCGCCGCCGCCGCTGCGAGGAACTGCTCGAGCAGTTCGACATCGTGAAGATCCGCCGCTCGAAGGCCCACTACATCTCG
>CAZDTC010000438.1:0-2439 GCA_964508125.1 uncultured Candidatus Kuenenia sp. | reverse complement strand
GGTCGCCCCACGTGTCCCCCCAGAGCCGGGATATGCCCGCGGCCACGTTTGTGGTCAACTCGTCGGCTTCGGACGGATCCCTCGGCGGTCGGCGAAAGGAGTCGCTCATGGCGGCGGTCGATGTTTGCGCAGACGACCCCCACAGCCCCGGATGGATCCGTGACGCCCGCCAGGCGATGCGCGACGCCCCGGTGAACTACTTCCAAGTCAGCCCGGTCCGTTACTGGGCGGACTTTCTCCTCGCGCTCGCGCTCGCCTATTCGTCCGCCACCGTGTATCTCGTCTCCGCGCTCGGCTCGTGGCCGCAAATCGTCGCTTTTCCGATCGCCGTGTTCTGGCTCTATCGCCTGGGGTCGCTCGTCCACGAGGTCTGTCACCTCGGCCACCACGAGATGCGGGCCTTCAAGGTGGCCTGGAACGTGCTCGTGGGCACGTTCACGCTCACCCCGTCCCCCTTCTTCACGCGGCATCATCGCGATCACCACAGCCAACGGATGTATGGCACGCCCGAGGATCCTGAATACGTCGCCAACGTGCTCCAAGGGGGCAATTGGCGGAGCGCCCTGGGCTACGGCCTGTTCATGCTCGTGTTTCCGCTCCTCGTGTTCCTGCGGTTTCTGCTCGCCCCGCTCACCTTCCTCCATCCTCGGCTGCGGCGATGGACGCTCGAGCATGCGAGTTCGCTCACGCTCAACCTCCGCTACCATCGCCACGTCACGCCCTTCGACCGGCGGGCGATCACGGCCGTGGAAGCGCTGTGCTTCGTGCGGGCTGCGGCGATCCCGCTCTCCATCTATGCCGGCCTCGCCCCGCCGAGCCGGATCCCCCTGCTCTACCTGCTCGGCCTCACGACGTTCGTGATGAACCAGATGCGACAACTCGCCGACCATCACTTCGCCGGCGACGGCAGCCCCGCAGACGTCGAGTCGCACATCCTCGATTCCTGCAACTTCACCGGCCGCGATCCCTTCACCTGGCTCTTCTTCCCGTTCTCGATCCGCTTTCACGCCCTCCACCATCTCTTTCCGTCGCTGCCTTACCACAACCTCGAGGCGGCCCACGCCCATCTGGTGAACACGCTCGCCGCAGACTCCCCCTACCTCGGCCTCGACCAGCCCGGCTGGTGGCCCGTCGCCAAGCGGACGGTCTTCGGGTAACATCCTCTCGGCGGCTGCTTCGAGGATCTGCACCCCGTGGTCAACGACGATCTCCTGCGGCGCGATGTGCGCCTGCTCGACGGCAAACTCGACTCCGTGATCGTCGAATTGGCCGGGGCCGACGCCTCCGCCCTCGTGGCCGACATCCGTCGGCTCGCCCGCGAGCGCCGTGCCGGCGGACACGACGCCGAGCGGGCCCTCGCCGCCCGGATTGAATCGCTCGACGTGGCCCAGGCCCGGATCGTGACTCGGGCCCTGTCGATCTTTTTCGATCTCGTCAACATCGCCGAAGATCGCCAGCGCACGCGCGTGCTCCGCGACCGCGAGCGGCTCAAGCATCCGCAGCCCCCGGGCGAATCGCTCGTGAGCGCGGTCGCCGAGCTCGCCGCCGCCGGGCTCTCCGCGGCCGACGTGCAGCACGCTCTCGACCGCCTCTCGATCGAGCTCGTGTTCACGGCGCACCCCAGCGAGGCGAAGCGCCGCTCGATCCGCGCCAAGCTCCGCCGCATGCGGCAGACGCTCCAGGCCCTCGACCGCGACGACCTCCTCCCGCGCGAGCGGGCCGAGCACGAGAGCCACCTGCGCACCGAGCTCGCGATCCTCTGGGAGACGGAGTTTCTCAAGCCCGAGCGGCCCACCGTGCTCGACGAAGTGTCGCGCGGCCTGTCGATCATGCCCCGCCTCTGGGAGGCCGTGCCGCGGGTGCACGAGTCGCTCCGCCGCGGGCTGGCCGCGGCGTTTCCCGGCCATGCCTTTCGGGTGCCCCCGTTCCTCACGTTCGGCTCCTGGATGGGCGGTGACCGCGACGGCAATCCCTTCGTCACGGCCGACGTCACGGAGCAGACGCTCCTCCGGCTCCGCTCCGCGGCGATCGACGCGCACCTGGCCCGCTGCACGCGGCTGCACGAGCTGCTCACGTCGTCGCTCCGCGAGGCGGGCGGCGCCGAGCCGCTCGAGCGCCGGCTGGAATCGCTCGCCGGAGAGTGGCCCGACCTCCGCGCCGTCCTCGACGGCCCGCTGCCGCAGGAAACCTACCGCCGCTGGCTGCGGATGATCCACTTCCGGCTGGAGTGCTCCGCGGCGGCGAGCCTCGTCGACCCGGTGCAGCCGGCCGCCTATGCCTCGGCCGCCGAGCTCGAGGCCGACGTGGCCGCGCTCGTCGAGTGCCTCGATCGCGACCACGCCCTCGCCGCCGACTCGCCCACGCGCCGCTGGCTCGATCTCGTGCGCACGTTCGGGCTCCACATGACGAGCCTCGACGTCCGCCAGGACGCCCGGGCCT
>CAZDTC010000437.1:0-2443 GCA_964508125.1 uncultured Candidatus Kuenenia sp. | reverse complement strand
AGAGCATGAACTCCTCGATGATCTTGTGGCTCTCGGTGTTCTCGACCACGTGGGCGCCGTGCACGCGGCCGTCGCGGTCGAGATCGATCTTCACCTCGGGCATCGAGAGCTCGAGAGAGCCCTTCGCCGTGCGCCGGGCCCGGAGGATGCGGGCCAGGTCGCGCATCCGGCCGAGCAGGGCCCGCACCTCGCCCGTCATCTCGACCGTGCGGGTCTCGGGGTCGGCGAGGAACACGTCGACCTCCTCGTAGGTGAAACGCCGGGCGCTCTTGATGGCCGACCGCTCCACCTCGGCGTGCACCGGCGCGCCGTCGGGCGTGAACTCCATCCAGCAGGTGCGGGCGTAGCGGACGCGGCCCGGCTGCAGGCTTGCGAGGTTGTTCGACACCACTTCGGGGATCATCGGGATCACGCGGTCGGGCAGGTACACGCTCGTGCCCCGGGCCAGCGCCTCCTGGTCGAGCGGCGAGCCTTCCTGCACGAAATGCGACACGTCGGCGATGTGCACGCCGAGCAGCCAGTGGCCGCGGTCGATCCGCTCGAGCGAGATCGCGTCGTCGAAGTCGCGGGCATCGACGGGGTCGATCGTGATGATCGTGCGCCCCGTGAGATCGCAGCGGCCGCCTTCGATCGCCTCGGTGAACCGCTCGGCCTGCCGCCTCGCGTCGGCCGCCACCACCTCGGGAAAGGGTCCCGGCAGGCCGAACTCGTGGATCACCGTCTGGGTATCGACGCCCGGTGACCCAGCCTTGCCGAGCACCTCGACGATCACGCCCTCGCCGTCGCGGAGGTTCGTCGGGAAGCGCACCATCTCGACCACGACCTTGTCCTTGTCGCGGGCCCCCTTGGCGCCGGGGTCCCCGACCGACACCGCGCGGGCGAAGCTCGTGCCATCGACCTGAACCCAGCCCGAGCCCGCCGCCTCGAAGTAGCTGCCCACGAACCGCGTCGTCTTGCGCTCGACCACCTCCACGATCTCGCCGGCCGGGCCCGGGCGGCGCGTGTCGCGGCCCGTGGCCAGCCGTACCCGCACGGTGTCGCCCGTGGCGGCGTCGAGCGCGGCGTGGGCCGCGATGTGGATGTCGGCCGAGCGGTCGCCCGCCGGCGCGTCGAGCGGCCTCACAAACCCGTAGCCGCCGGCCGCCCGCTTGAAGGTGCCGACCACGCCCTCGCCCTTGCCGCGGCGGCTCTTCTCGGGCTTGGGCCGCTGCCTGGTCATGGGGAGCTCCTCATCCACGCCCCCGGAAGAACTTGCGGCCGTGGGCCTGCTGGTATTGCGTCCAGCCCCCTTCGATCGACGCCTCCGCCTGGAGGAGTTGGATCGTCGACGCGAGCTTCGCATCCATGTGGTCGAGATGGTGGAGGGCGATCGCCTCGAGCGTCATCGGCAGCTTCGGCGACCCGAACTCGTATTGGCCGTGATGGCTGGCGATCATGTGCTTGACGCGGAGCGCCGCCTCGGCATCGAAGGGCTCGCCTGTGCGAGCCTCGATCGCCCGGACCTTCTTTTCCACGATGTCGAGGCCGAGAAGCACGTGCCCGAGGAGTTGGCCGGCATCCGTGTATGAAAATCCCTTGTGGCTCTCGAGCTCGACGGTCTTGCCGATGTCGTGGACCAGCACGCCCACGAGGAGGAGATCGCGGTCGATGTCCGGATAGAGCGGGGCTACGCGGTCGGCCAGCCGCATCAGGTTGACAACGTGCGCGAGGAGGCCGCCCGCGTAGGCGTGGTGGTGCTTGACCCCCGCGGGGCAGCGTTCGAAGGCCGCCATCAATTCACCGTCGGCGAGCAGCTCGGCCGCGAGGCCCGCGAGGGCCGGGGAACGCACGGTGTCGAGCAGCGACCGCAACTCCGCCCGCAGCCCGGCCACGTCGGCCGGCGTGAGCACGAGGAAATCGGCCTCGTTCACGGTGCGCGGGTCGGCCCGCTCGATCGCGGTGACGATCACCTGGAGGGTGCCCGAGTAGAGCTGCGTGTTGCCCTCCACCCGCACGTAGTCGCCATCCTCGAAGGCCTCGAAGTCGGCCTCGGAGGCGTTCCAAAGCCGGCCCGTGATCGAGCCGCTCTTGTCGGCCAGTTCCACCTGCAGATAGAGCACGCCGTTGCGGTTGGGGCGGAGCTGCTTGTGCGTGGCGAGGAAGACCTGATCGATCTGCGCCTGCGGCTGGAATTCGGTGATCAGGCGTCGCGACATCAGAGAAGAGTGTACGGAGGCGTTCGCGCGGGCCACAAGCGGCGACTACAATTCCGGCCCGTCGCCACCCCGCCGCTTTCCCGGAGACCACCATGCCCGAGCACGCCATCTCTCCCACCCGCGCCCAGGACTATCCCGAGTGGTATCAGCAGGTGGTGAAGGCCGCGGACCTGGCGGAGCAATCGCCGGTGCGCGGCTGCATGGTGATCAAGCCGCACGGCTACGCCCTCTGGGAGCGGATGCAGGGC
>CAZDTC010000436.1:0-2443 GCA_964508125.1 uncultured Candidatus Kuenenia sp. | reverse complement strand
GTGGTCGCGCGGCCCGTGGTCCCCACGATTGTCGCGCCCGTGTATCGCGCGAGGCCGGCGGTGCAGGCGCCATTGAATCGCGCCTCGCGACGCGTCTGGCGGCGAGGCTGGTGAATTCCGCCAGGTTCACGGCGGATTCAGTCGAGTCAGCGGATACACCTTCCACGAGTCGGGAGATCCGCCATCGTTCCGCAGCCAGAAGACCGACGCCTTGTCCTTCGGGAAGTTGCGGTCGTTGTGGATGAGCGCGCCGACGTCCGCCCTGGCCAAAGACCTGCGCGCCGCCGGCAAGGCTTCGAAATACACGCGCAGCCGACTCCCTGTGAAACGAGCCTACAGCGAGCCCAAGCGGTCCAAATCGGCGGCCTTGAAACGGGAGTCGCTCATCAAGAAGCTGCGCCGGGCGGAGAAGGAACTGCTGGTGGCGAAGCAGATAATGGCCAGCTGACAGGAATAAAGATGTTTACGGTGGCCCGAACTCCGTACTTTGATATCAATACTCGTTCCGCCCCCAACCAGAGGCTCGGATGACAGGCCCGCTGATCCACACGTGGAACCTCAACCTCGGCTACGCAAAACGCCTCGTGGCCGACATTCCAGACGACAAGATGGCACTGCAGCCGGCCCCGGGAACGAACCACGCCGCGTGGGTTCTCGGGCACCTGGCCTGCACGGCGGACATGCTCGGGGCCATGATCGGCGTGAAGCCCGTGTGCCCGCCCGAATGGGCCGCCCTGTTCGACTGGAACTCAAGCCCGTTCAGCGATGCCGGCCAGTACCCCTCGAAATCAGCACTTCTGAAAGCCCTCGAAGACGCCCATGCCGGTATCGCCGCTGCCTTGCCCGGCGTACCTGAGTCCCGCTGGCCTGAACCCACGCCGCTCGAGGCTGTCCGGGGTTTTCTACCCACGCTTGGCGACAGCTTCGTGTTCGTCATGGCCGCCCATGAGAACATTCACCTCGGGCAGGTTTCGGCATGGCGGCGCGTCCAGGGCATGGCGCGGGTGTAAATCATGCCCTCGGACGTGCCCAAGCCGCCCCTGAACCCCGCCCTCGACCAGCCCGACTCCTCCTTTGAGAACGGCCTCTTGGTCTTCACGGCGGCCTATCACCTGAAGCGCGGCTCTTGCTGCGGCTCGGGCTGCCGGCATTGCCCGTATGAACCGCAGCACGTCGAGGGCAATCAGATGGTGCAGTCCGTGTACCTCCGCGCCCCGAGTTGAGATTCATTCCGAGGGACTGGAATCAATGCACAGCCAACAGAAGGTGATCGTCGTGACAGGCGGCCCCGGAGGGGGAAAGACCACGGCACTGGACCTGTTTCAGCGAGAGTTGAAAGCGGCCGTCAAGATCGTCCCCGAAGCCGCCACCATGCTCTTCGGCCATGGACTCGACAGGCAGGTGGGCCATGGAGACGGTAAACTCCTGCAGCGGTCGATCTACAGGATGCAGATCAGTCTGGAACAGATTTTCCGGGATGTCTATGCGAATCGGCTACTGATTTGTGACCGCGGCACCCTCGACGGACTCGCGTACTGGCCTGACGACGAGCAGAGTTACCTCGATAGCATCGGCACGAGCTTCGAGGCGGAAGTGGCCCGGTATGGCGCCGTCATCTTCTTCCAGACTGCGGCGATCCATGGCGAAGACGTGAAAAGCAACAACCCGTACCGCACAGAGGATTCTCAGACTGCCGTCGCGCTCGATGAAAAGCTGCAGCGGGTCTGGTCACGGCACCCCAACTTTCACTTCATACCCGCCCAACTGTCGTTCATGGCAAAGATAAACCACGGCCTTGAGACGATCGCGGGCGTGCTGCAACAGATGCCGTCATAAGGCCGTCGGAACACGAACTCGGGAGTGTGCACATGTGCGAGAAAAACTGTTGAAGTGGGCGACGAGGGACTCGAACCCCCAACCCCCTCGGTGTAAACGAGGTGCTCTGACCAATTGAGCTAGTCGCCCTAGCCTTACCGCAAACGAGCCATCCCTGGCCTCGTTTGCTGTGTCGGCCGCAGGCAAAGCCGAGGTTTGCCTGGGCCTCCGGCGTCGCATCCGGCGACGCCATTGTGATTCACCCTCCTGCCTTTGGGGACTCCGGCTTGGGTGGCACCACGACGCGGACGCCGAGTTCCACCAGTTGCTTGGTATCGACCGGCGACGGGGCGCCGGTCATCAGGTCGCTCGCCTTTTGCGTCTTCGGGAACGCGATCACATCGCGGATGCTGTCGAGTCGGCCGAAGAGCATCACCCATCGGTCGATGCCCAGCGCGATCCCGCCATGCGGCGGCGCGCCGCTCCGCAGGGCGTCGAGCAGGAAGCCAAACCGCTCCCGGGCCAGCTCCGGCGAGATGCCCAAGAGCTTGAACACCTTCTCCTGCGTCGCGCCGTCGTGGATCCGGATCGTGCCGCCGCCCGCCTCCGAGCCGTTGATCACGAGGTC
>CAZDTC010000435.1:0-2445 GCA_964508125.1 uncultured Candidatus Kuenenia sp. | reverse complement strand
GCCTCGCCCGAGGTGGCGGCCCGGGTGCGGATCCAATACGGCGGCAGCGTGAAGCCCGACAACGCGGCCGATCTCGCCCGTCAGCCCGACATCGACGGAGCCCTCGTGGGCGGCGCGAGCCTCAAGGCCGACGACTTCCTGGGGATCGCCCGGGCGTTCGCCTGAATGCCGTCGCCGCCAGGCAGCCGATAGAGTATTCTCCTAACCCCATCGGTCTCCCCGCTCACAGGATCTCCCATGCTCGCGCTCGTTCGGTTCTTCCTCGGCTTCACGCTCGTGTTCACGGCGCTGTTCCTCATCTTCCTCGTGCTCATCCAGCGCGGGCGGGGCGGCGGCCTGGCCGGGGCGTTCGGCGGCATGGGAGGCCAGAGCGCGTTCGGCACGAAGGCCGGCGACGTGTTCACGAAGATCACCGTCGGCGTCGCGACATTCTGGATCCTGCTCTGTGTGCTCTCGATCAACGTGCTCGGCCGGCAGCAGTCGCTCCTCAGCGGCTCGCTCGGCAGCGCCGCCCCCGAAGCGACAGGGCCCTCCACCGGTGCTCTGCCTGGATCGCAGCCGGTGGGCCAGCCCGGCAACCCGCTGGGAACACTCCCCGCGACGCCTCCCGCCGACAGCGCCGCACCCGCTACGCCGCCAGCCCCACCAGCCGCCGAGGGCACCGCGCCCGCCGCCGACGCCCCGGCGGCCAAGTGACCGCTCGCGGAGGCTCGCCGATGGCGCTCAGCATGACAGGCTGCGGCGAGGCGGCCGTCACCGACGGCAGCAGCACCTGCAGCGTCGAGATCCGGTGCGTCAACAACCGGTATCTCAAGTTTGCCCTCCGGTCGCGCGAGGGCTTCGCCGCGCTCGAATCTCAGATCGAGGCGGCCGTGCGCCGCCGCGTGCGGCGCGGAGCGGTGCAGATCACGCTCGACGTCACCGGAGCCGCAGCCCCGCCGCCCCGAGCGCTCGACTACGCCCAGCTCGAGGCCTACCTCGGCCAGCTCGAAACATTTTGCAGCCGCCACGATCTCGCCCTGCCGAAGTCCGTCGACGCGCTGCTCACGCTGCCGGGCATCCTCGCCGACGCTCCCCCGGCCCACGATCTCTTCGACCGCACCTGGCCGCTCGTCTCGCGGGCGGTGGAGCAGGCCCTCGACGGCCTCGACGCGATGCGTCGCCAGGAAGGGGAAGCCCTTGGCCGCGACATGCTCGCCACCTGCGGCGAAGTGCGTAGCCTCGTGGCGACGATCCGCGCGCGGATTCCCGAGATGCTCGACGGCCACCGCCGCCGGCTCGCCGATCGCGTCGGCAAGGTGCTGGCCACGCAGGGGCTCACGCTCGGCGACGCGGAGGTGGCCCGCGAGATCGCCCTCCTCGCCGATCGGGCCGACATTGCAGAGGAACTCGTGAGGCTCGAAAGCCACATCGAGCAGTTCGAGCGGCTTCTCGGGGAGGAATCGCCGGGCCGCGCGCTCGACTTCCTCACGCAGGAACTCGCCCGAGAGGCCAACACGATCGCATCGAAGTCTCCCGACGTCGCCATCGCCCACGCCGTGGTCGATCTCAAGACCCGGATCGAGCGGCTCCGCGAAATGCTCCAGAACGTGGAGTAGCCCTGGCCTGCCGCCTTTTCAGCGGACAGCCCCCTGCGGTAGAACATCCGGATGGCGCCCCTCCCCGGCAAACTCGTCGTCATCTCCGGCCCCTCGGGCGTCGGCAAAACCTCGATCCTGCGGCGCCTCCTCGCCGACCTGCCCCAGCTCATCCCGAGCGTGTCGGCCACCACCAGGCCGCCCCGGGCGGGGGAGAAGGATGGCGTCGACTACCACTTCCTCTCCGATGCGGCGTTTGAAAAACGCCGGGCGGCGGGGGAGTTTCTCGAGTGCTGCCAGGTCTACGGCCGGCAGCACTGGTATGGCACGCTCGTGGCCGAAGTGGCCCCCCGGCTCGCGGCCGGCGCGTGGGTGGTGCTCGAGATCGACGTGGAGGGTACACTTTCGATTCTCGAACGGTATCCTGAGGCGGTGACGATCTTCGTCGAGCCCACCCGTCCCGACCAGCTCGAAGAGCGGCTCACCGGCCGCGGCACCGAGAGCCCGGACGCGATGGCGCGGCGGCTGGAAGTCGCGCGGCGGGAGCTGCTCGAGGCCCACCGCTACCAACACCGCGTCGTCAACGAGAATCTCGAGACGGCCGTGGATTCGATCAAACGCATTCTGGCCGACTCCGGCCTGCCCCGAGCCCCAAGCCCAACCCGCACCCCGTCAGGAGCCCACGCATGATCGACGACCTGCGCGAAGAAGAGATCGTCAACAAGGTCGGAGGCCGCTTCAAGCTGTCGACGCTCATCCAGAAGAGGCTCGTCGCCCTCAACGCCGGCGGCCGGCCGCTCGTCGACATCGACAGCGACGACAAGATGCAGATCGTGATCGAGGAGATCAAGCAGGACAAGATCTTCCT
>CAZDTC010000434.1:0-2454 GCA_964508125.1 uncultured Candidatus Kuenenia sp. | reverse complement strand
TCATCCGGCAATACATCCAGCTGATCGGCAGCACCGCCGCGTTGCCGAGCGGCGCAGCCGAGACGGCGCCCACCGGGCTCGGCACGAGGCCGCCCGTCTCGTGCCCGGGCAGGAATGGAACCAGATCCTCCACCACGCACACCGGCCCCACGCCCGGCCCACCGCCACCGTGCGGAATGCAAAACGTCTTGTGGAGATTCAGGTGGCTCACGTCGCCGCCGAACACGCCCGGCGACGCCACGCCCACGAGCGCGTTCATGTTCGCGCCGTCGATGTACACGCGGCCGCCGTGGCGATGGACGATCTCGCAGAGCCGCTTGATCTCCGTCTCGAACACCCCGTGCGTGCTTGGGTAGGTGATCATCACCGCCGCCAACCGGTCGGCATGCTCTCCGCACTTTGATTCCAGCTCGGCGAGATCGACATTGCCGTGGGCGTCGCACCCCGTCACCACGACCTGCATGCCCACCATCTGGGCGCTCGCCGGGTTTGTGCCGTGGGCCGAAGAGGGAATCAGGCACACATTGCGCTGCCCCTGGCCGCGGGCCTCCTGCCAGGCCTTGATCACGAGCAGCCCGGCATATTCTCCCTGGCTGCCCGCGTTGGGCTGGAGGCTGATGCCCGAATAGCCCGTGGCCTGACAGAGCCATTCGCGAAGCTGCGTCTCGAGCAGCGCATACCCCGCCCGCTGGTCGGCGGGGGCGAAGGGATGGATGTTTGCGAACTCCGGCCACGTGATCGGGATCATCTCGCTCGTGGCATTGAGCTTCATCGTGCAGCTGCCGAGCGGGATCATCGTGCGGTCGAGCGCGAGGTCGCGATCCGCGAGCGAGCGGATGTAGCGGAGCATCGCCGTCTCGGAGTGGTGCGTATTGAACACCGGGTGCGTGAGGAAGTCGCTCGTGCGCCGGAGGGCTGCGGAAACCCGCGGTGCGAGCCCCGCCTCATACCGGGCGAATTCCGGCGCCGCACGGCCGGCCGAAGCGGCAAAAATCTCCCACAACCGCACGATGTCGGCCCGCGTGGTCGTTTCGTCGAGGGCGATCCCGACGGTGCCGGGGTCGAGGCGGCGCAGGTTCATGCCGCCGGCGACCGCCCGGGCCATGATGTCATGGGCGCGTCCTTCGGCGTCGACCGCGAGCGTGTCAAAGGCATGCGCGTGGCGAAGCCGGTAGCCGATGCTCTCCAACCCGTCGGCCAGGATCGCCGCGTAGGTCGCCACCCGCTCCGCGATCCGCACGAGCCCCGCCGGGCCGTGATAGACGGCATACATGCTCGAGACGACCGCAGGCAGAACCTGCGCCGTGCAGATGTTGCTCGTCGCCTTCTCGCGGCGGATGTGCTGTTCGCGGGTCTGGAGCGCGAGCCGGTAGGCCGGCTTGCCGTGGGCGTCGATGCTCACGCCGACGATCCGCCCCGGCAGCGACCGCTTGAATTCGTCGCGGCAGGCGAAAAACGCGGCATGTGGACCGCCGCAGCCCATCGGCATCCCGAATCGCTGCGTCGTGCCCACGACGATGTCCGCCCCCCATTCCCCCGGCGGCACGAGGAGCACCAGCGACAGCAAATCCGCGGCCACGCACAGCGCCGCCTGCTTCGCATGCACGCGGCCGGCGAGGCCGCGGTGGTCGACGACCTCGCCGTCGGTGGCGGGATACTGCACAAGGGCGCCGAAGCAGTCGTGCGTGTCGAGCAGCGTGGCGACGTCGCCCACGACCACGTCGATCCCGAGCGGCTTTGCCCGCGTGCGGAGCACCTCGAGCGTCTGCGGATGCACGCGGGCGTCGGCGAGAAACGTGTGGCTCTGGCTCTTGGCGGTGCGCTTGGCGAGCGTCATCGCTTCGGCGGCGGCAGTGGCCTCGTCGAGCAGCGACGCATTCGCGATCGGCATCGCCGTGAGGTCGCAGATCATCGTCTGGAAGTTGAGAACAGCCTCCATGCGGCCCTGGGAGATCTCGGCCTGGTAGGGCGTGTAGGCCGTGTACCACGCGGGGTTTTCCAGGATG
The DNA here is from genome assembly GCA_964508125.1 of uncultured Candidatus Kuenenia sp. Classification (GTDB taxonomy): domain Bacteria; phylum Planctomycetota; class Planctomycetia; order Pirellulales; family UBA1268; genus RGVT01. Next base: position 448 of record CAZDTC010000434.1, on the reverse strand, counting down.
TTGCGCAGGATCACCGCGGGCGTGTGCGTGCCGTGGTATCCCTGACCGATGAAACTCGTGAGCACCTTGTTGCTGGCGGCGATCGACTCGAGGTCCGCGAGTGCCGCCGCCTCTGAGATGGCCGGCGGCAGCCGCATCGGCGTCGAGCGGGCGATGCTCGCGGGCACGATCTCGGCGATCAGCGCCTCGCGCGACGCCGCACCGACGCAGTCGAGCATGTGCCGCTCATCGGCCGCGCCGAAGCCGATGTGCCGGGCCACGAACTCGGCCGGGTTCTCCAGGCGGTCGAGCGGTATGGCCGTGGGGCCGGCGGAAGATGCAGGAGAACGCGAACCGACGGCGAGGTCTGGCATGACAGGGCTCCGGGGCTGGGATGCCGCGCGGGGCGGCACCGGTGGCCAGGATCTCAGCGAGCGTGCCAACAGTGCCGACATGAACGCGCTGTCCG
>CAZDTC010000433.1:0-2455 GCA_964508125.1 uncultured Candidatus Kuenenia sp. | reverse complement strand
CACGCGCGACACTGTCAGCTGCTCGCCACGGGCCGCCACCTGCCTTTCCTTGCGGCCATGGATGGCCTTGAGCTCCTGCGTGAGGTCGTGGATCCGCTTCTCGACGAGCCGCCTGTCGACTTCGAGCTGCTTCTCACCGGGGCCGCGCATGCCGATGCCCATCTTCAGCCGCGAGAGGTGCGTCCACATCCGCTTCAGCCGCGGCAGCGAGTATTCGAGCTGGGCAAGCTCCACGGCGAGCCGGGCCTCGTAGGTGCGGGCCCGGGCGGCGAAGATGTCGAGGATCACCTCCGAACGGTCGAGCACCTTCGTCTGGAGCGCCCGCTCGAGATTGCGGGTCTGGGCCGGCGAGAGGTCGTTGTCGAAGATCACCACGTCGGCGTCGTGTCGCTCGCACAGCCCGGCGAGCTCCGTGAGCTTGCCTTTGCCGAGATACGTCGTCTGATCGGGCCGCTCGCGGCGCTGCGTGAGCTCCGCCACCACGCGGGCGCCGGCCGTCGCCACGAGCCCCCCGAGCTCGTCGAGCGGATGGGCGGGATTCACGGGTGCGTCGAGCAGCACGCCCACCAGCACGGCCCGTTCACTCTGCACGCTGTTCGCCCGGTTCCGTTCGGTCAATCCTCTTCCTCCATGCCATCGGCGGCGCCGGCCGCGAGGTGGCAGCAGCTCTCCCAGCGCCGTGTGTCGAGCAGCCCGTCGGCGACGGCGTGCTTCACGGCACAGTCGGCTTCGTGGGTGTGGGTGCAGTCGGGAAACCGACAGTGATTGGCGATTGGACGCAGGTCGCGGAAGGCGGATGGCACCTCGGCGGGAACGATCTCCCAGAGCTGGAACTGCCGCACGCCCGGGGTGTCGACGAGGGCGCCGCCCGTGCCGTAGGGGATCAGCCGGGCCGTCGTCGTGGTGTGGCGGCCCTTGTCGTTGTCGCGGCTCACTTCCCCGACCCGCAGTCCGAGTTCCGGGGCGATGGCGTTGAGGATCGACGACTTTCCAACGCCGCTCTGTCCGACGACGGCCGTCACGCGGCCCGCGAGTTCGCGGGCGAGCCGGCCGATGCCCATGCCGGTGGTGGCCGAGCAGAGCACCACGGCATAGCCCATTCGGGAGTAGACGCCTGCCAGCGGCACGAGGCTCGCCGCAGGCACGAGGTCGGCCTTGTTGAGGCAGATGATCGGCCGGATGCCGCTCGCCTCGGCGGCCACGATCAGCCGGTCGATGAGGCCCGGCTTGAGATTCGGCAGCGCCGCACTGCCCACGATCAGGGCCTGGTCGACGTTGGCGACGATCACGTGCCTCCGGCCTCGGCTTGACCGACAGAGCGAGTTGCGACGCGGCTCGATCGCGAGGATCACCCCGTCTCGTCCGGTGCCCCGGAATCTCACCCAGTCACCGGCGGCGACGGGATGGCGCTGCTCTGTCGAAAGCGTCCGCAGGAGTCGCCGCGTCATGCAGCGCACGGTGGAGCCGTCGGGATGGAGCACGATGCTCTCGAGGCCCTGCACGTGCAGCACCTGCCCGCGCAGCGTTGCGTCGGCGGCCGGGTCGACGCCGAACCCGTCGCGGGGTCGCCCGTGGGACGGCTGCTCGACGATGACCGTGCGCTTGCGGGTGAGCTCGCCCTTGCCCGAAAGCCGCTCGCCCGTGGCCAGGTCGGCCGCCGCATCGGGATCGCCGACGACGCGTCGGGTGATGTCGCCGCCCCGGGCGCGCGAGGATCTGTTCTTCCGCAGTTCGACGCGATGCTTCCGCCGGTTGGTCATGCGGAAAGTGTAACAGTCGGGCCCCGTGCGGATCGGCCGGTCAGCGTCGTGGACGACGGGCGTCGGCCTTCGATTCACCGGAACGCCGGGATTCGAGTCCAGCCGTCTCCAGGAGGCTGCGGCTGAAGACATCGGGCTTGGCTGCCTTCTCGGCTGGAACGCCGGCGGCCCCGGGCTGCGCCGGCTCGTATGCCACCTCATACTCGTGCCTGGCGACGGAGAGCGTGTCGCCCGGATCGAGCCGCTGCTCGCTCACCCGGGTGCCGTTGACCTTGGTGCCGTTGCTGCTGCCCAGATCCTTCACGAACCAGTAGCCGTCGACGAGCGACAGTTCACAGTGTGTTCCCGACACGTTGGGGAATCGCAGCACGATGTCTGCGCTTTCCCTGCGGCCCACCGTGAGGGTCGTTTTCAGCAGCGGGATCGGGTCGCCCCCGCCGAGCGGTTGGAGTTCGCCATACATATCGTGTCCTCCTGATGAGCGGCTGCCGGTCCCACCGCCACTACCATCATAGCTTCGCGCGCACGCCCTCACCGAGCATTCCATCCCTCCATACGCTACAATCGCTACGTCGGTGCGATCCTGTCATGACGAGGGATCGGACTGAAGCGGACCGGGTGATCGCCGGCCGGCACCGTTGGTGGCGGCGGGAGGAAAGTCCGGGCTCCATCGGGCGCGATGGTGGGTAACGCCC
>CAZDTC010000432.1:0-2459 GCA_964508125.1 uncultured Candidatus Kuenenia sp. | reverse complement strand
AGCCGCGGCGACATGCTCGTGCGGCCGGGCAATGTGCCGAAGGTCGACCACCGCTTCGAAGCCTCGCTGGTATGGATGAGCGAGGAGCCGCTCGTGCCGGGCAAGCAGTATCTCTTCAAGCAGACGAGCAAGATGACGCCGGGGGCGGTGAGCTCGCTCCGCTACCGGATCGACGTCAACACGCTCCACCGGCAGCCGGCGCCGACGCTCGGCCTCAACGAGATCGGCCGCTGCGGCGTCACTCTCACGAGCCCGATCGCGTTCGACGCCTACCGGCGCAACCGGGCCACCGGCGCGTTCATCATGATCGACCGCGTCACCAACGCCACCGTCGGCGCCGGGATGATCCTCGACCGCCAGCCCGATGAGGCCGTCGGCGACCACTGGGGCGAGGCGGCCGAGCCGCACCTCCATGGCCAGATGAGTGCCGTCACTCCGGAGGAACGCGAGGCTCGGTTCGGCCAGAAGCCGGTCACGCTCCTGCTCACCGGCCTCACCGGCTCCGGCAAGTCGACGCTCGCCCGGGCCCTCGAACGGCGGCTCTTCGACCTGGGCCGCGCGGTCGTCGTGCTCGACGGGCAAAACATGCGGCTGGGGATCAGCAAGGATCTGGGTTTTACCGCGGGGGAAAGGAGCGAGAACCTGCGCCGCAGTGTGGAAGTGGCGCGGCTCTTCAACGACGCCGGCATCATCTGCATCGGGGCGTTCGTGGCGCCCGACGAGGCGGTGCGGCGGAAGGCGGCCGATCGCGTCGGCGCAGATCGCTTCCTCGTCGTCCACCTCTCCGCGCCGCTGGCCGTGTGCCGCACGCGTGACACCGACGGCCACTACGCGCTCGCCGACCGTGGCGAGCTTGCCAACTTCCCGGGCATCTCCGCTCCCTACGAGCCGCCGGCAAACGCCGATCTCGTGATTCCCACGCACGAGTGGCCGGTGGTGAGGTGCGTCGACGCGCTCGTGCAGCTCCTCGAGTCGCGCGGCGTGATATGACCGCCCCGGCCCGGATCGGGATCCTCACCGTCTCCGACCGCGCGAGCCGCGGCGACTACGCCGACGAGGGCGGCCCCGCGATCCGGGCCTATCTCGGCGAGGTGCTCTCGAGCCCGTGGGAACCCCACGAGCGGATCGTGCCCGACGACGTCGCCGCGATCGCCGCCGTGATCCGCGAGTTTGCGGATCAGGGCTGCTGCCTCGTCGTCACGACCGGCGGCACCGGCCCGGCCCCACGGGACGTCACGCCCGAAGCCACCGAGATGGTGTGCACGAAACTGCTGCCCGGGTTTGGCGAACTCATGCGGAGGGTGTCGCTGGAAAAAGTGCCGACGGCGATCCTTTCGCGGCAGACGGCCGGCGTCTGTGGCTGCGCGCTCGTCGTCAATCTGCCGGGCCGGCCCAAGAGCATCCGCGAGTGCCTCGATGCGGTGTTTCCCGCGATTCCCTACTGCGTGGATCTCATCCACACGGGCGTCGCAAACGCCCCGCGGCTCGAGATCAACCCCGATCGCATCGTGGCGTTCAGACCGAAGGCGTAGGACAGGCGTCAGCCTGTCGGAGGATGTGGCAAGCGGGACGCTTGCCCCACGGAAAGCCACCGGGCGATCTCGGGGGCGAAGTAGGTGAGGATCGCGTCGGCCCCGGCCCGCTTGAGCACGAGCAGGCTTTCCATCGCCGCCTTCCGCCCGTCGAGCCAGCCGTTGGCCGCGGCGGCCTGGATCATCGCGTATTCCCCGCTTACCTGGTAGGCGAGCGTTGGCACGCCGAAGGCCGTCTTCACGCGGTGGATCACATCGAGCGCCGTGCCGGCCGGCTTCACCATCACCATGTCAGCCCCCTCGGCGAGATCGAGGGCCACCTCACGAAGGGCCTCGTCGGCGTTGGCCGGATCCATCTGGTAGGTCTGCTTGTCGGCGACGCCGAGGGAGGCCGCCGTGGCGAGGGCCGCGTGGCTGCCGACCGCGTCGCGGAAGGGGCCGTAGAACGCCGACGCATATTTCGCGGCGTAGGAAAGGATGCACACGTCCTCGCGGCCGGCCGCATCGAGCGCCGCCCGGATCGCCCCCACGCGGCCGTCCATCATGTCGCTCGGGGCCACGACGTGGCAGCCCGCCTCGGCGAGCACCACGGCCTGGCGCCGGAGCACATCCACCGTCTCGTCGTTCACGATCCGGCCGCCGCGCACGAGGCCGTCGTGGCCATGCGTCGTGTAGGGGTCGAGCGCCACGTCGCAGATCACGCCCACCACGTCGCCCGTCTCGCGCCGGACCGCCCGCACCGCGCGACAAAGGAGGTTGTCGGCATCGAGCGCATGGCGGCCGTCGTCGGTCTTGTGGCGGGCATCGATCACGGGAAAGAGCGCCACCGCGGGGATGCCCAGGGCCGCGGCGTCGGCCGCCGCCTTCACGATCCCGTCGATCGAGAGCCGCTCGACGCCGGGCATGCTCGCCACCGGCTGGCTGGCC
>CAZDTC010000431.1:0-2459 GCA_964508125.1 uncultured Candidatus Kuenenia sp. | reverse complement strand
CCGGCGACGGGATATGGGGAGTCCGAAGCCGGCGCTACGGTCCGGCGTCAGTCTTCGCCGGCGGTGCCGAGGCTCATGAGGAGTTCTCCCATTTCCCCGGCGGCATGCGCGTTGCCTTGCCGGCGGGCCTCCTCGATGCCCTCGCGGAGGGCGCGCCGGGCCTCCTCGGTGCGGCCCAGGGCCACGAGTTGGCGGCCGGCCATGTGGAAGGCCGGCACGTAGGCGGGCGTCTCGCGCGCGAGGGCCTCGAGAATGTCGAGGCTCCCGGCGGACTCTCCCGCCGACTCCATTTCGAGGGCGAGGCTGTAGCGGAGGAACACGTCTCCCGGATCGTCGCGGAGCATGGCCTCGATCTTCGCGCGCCGGCTGTCGCTCATGCTGCTCATGTCACTCATGGGGAAGCCTCCGAGAGTTCGGCGGGATTGACGAGGAGCACGCGGCGATCGGCGCCGCCGCCCGAGATCGCGATCGCCTGCTCCGAGAGGCAGGCCACTGACAGCGGGCTCGGCAACGCGGCGACGGCCACGGGCCTGGCGACCTGTCGGCCACGGTCGAGCGCCGCGTCGATTCGCCACAGGCCGGCGGACCCGGTCTCGGCGCCATCGGCCACGACCCACAGCGTGCCGGTGCCACGGCAGAAAGCGGCATCGCGGATCGCCGTCAGGCCAAGGTCGAGATCGAGCAGCCGCTCGCGGCCGGCGTTGTCGAGAAACGTGAGCCTCGTACGATCCGGGCCAGCGGCCGCGGGCCGAGAGAACAAAACCCACTCGTCGATCGGGCTCGCTGCCGCCGCCAGCCAACGCTCACCCTCGGCCGGCGTGGGACACATGCGGGTCGAGAAACTGCCGAGCCGGGCGCCGGCGATCGGGGCCCGGATCGCCCGAGGCAGCGGCGTCGGCAGACCCACGACCGCGAGCCAGTCGCGCGTGTCGCTCACGAACACGTCGACCGTCGCCGCATCGTCAGGCCCCTCGCCGAGGGCGAGCGATTGCAGGAGCGTGGGCGGTGCGGCGGCATCGCCGCGCGGCCCCAGGCGAAACGCGCGGAGCGACCAGGCTGCCCCGGCCTTGCAGACCACGGCCAGCGTGTTCGAGTCGACGCAGGCGATGGCCGCCGGCCGCACCGGGGCGGAGACGCCTTCGTCGAGGTCGGCGGGGCCGATGACGCGCCAGCGCTTCTCCGGGGCGAACGGATCGACAGCCGTCACCATGCGGGCCGGCTCGTCGAGGATGTAGAGCGTCTGCCCAGTCGCCGGGGCGGCGAGCCGGCCCGCTCCCGGGATATCGGCTGCGATCGTGACGGCCTGCTCGCCGTGGGCGACGCCGACGGCGAGGCCCAGCACGAACACCACGGCCCACGTTCCGCGAAGCGTCATCGGCTCACCCGCCCACGAGCGCCGGCAGGCCGTGGGCCTGCTCCCACGCCGCGATCGCGTCGACGTGCTTGAGCGACAGCCCGATGTTGTCGAGGCCCTCGAGCAGACATGTCTTGCGGCACGGGTCGATCTCGAAGGTGCGGATAAACTCCCCGTCGTCGGCCACCGTCTGCGCCGGCAGATCGACGCGCAATCGATACGGGCGGCCAGCCTTGTGCGCCGCCGTGGCCCGCTGGAACAGTTCGTCCACGGACTGTTCGTCGAGGCGGATCGGCAGCATCCCGTTTTGGAAGCAATTCGAGAAGAAGATGTCGGCGAACGTGGGGGCGATCACCACGCGAAAGCCGTAGTCGGCGAGCGCCCACGGGGCGTGTTCCCGGCTCGATCCACAGCCAAAGTTCCGCCGCGCGATCAGGATGCTCGCGCCGGCCTGCTCAGGTCGATTCAGTTCGAACGCCGGGTCGGGGGAGCCGTCGGGCCGAAACCGCCAGTCGAAGAACAGGAACTGACCGAAGCCGGTTCGCTCGATCCGCTTGAGGAACTGCTTGGGAATGATCTGGTCGGTGTCGACGTTGGCCCGGTCGAGCGCGGCCACGACGCCGGTGAAGGAAGCGAAGGGTTCCATGCGCGATTTCCCGAAGGGCTAGCGGTAGTTCCAGCGGCGGATGTCGACGAAGTGGCCGGTGACGGCGGCCGCCGCGGCCATGGCGGGCGACACGAGGTGCGTGCGGCCACCCTTGCCCTGCCGGCCCTCGAAGTTGCGGTTGCTCGTGGACGCGCACCGCTGGCCGGGGGAGAGCGTGTCGGGGTTCATCGCCAGGCACATGCTGCACCCGGCCTCGCGCCATTCGAAGCCCGCCTCGCGGAACACGCGGTCGAGCCCCTCCGCCTCCGCCTGGCGCTTCACGCGGCCGCTGCCGGGCACGACCATCGCGTGCACCGAGGGCGCCACGCGGTAGCCCTGGGCGACGCGGGCCGCCGCCCGCAGGTCTTCGATGCGGCTGTTCGTGCACGAGCCGATGAACACGCGGTCGAGCGCGAGGTCGACGATCTTCGTGCCCTAGGCGAGCCCCATGTATTCGAG
>CAZDTC010000430.1:0-2466 GCA_964508125.1 uncultured Candidatus Kuenenia sp. | reverse complement strand
ATCGGCCTCGATCCACTCGAACACGAGTTGCAGGATCCGACCGAGCAGTTCGTCGATGTCGAGCGTGTGGCTCGCAGCGAGGGCCGTGCGGTACATCACCTGAACGTTGCTGCGGGCGCGGGCCAGGTAGCGGTTCTGTGTGTCGTCGGGCATGAACGCCGCCGCCACCCCCTCCTCCTCGCTCATCGATCGCACGATCCGCGAGCCGTCGGCCCCGCTCATGGGGGCCACGATGTCGACCAGCCCCGCCACACGTTCGTCGTCGTGGTCCTTCGAATACACCATCACGGTTCGGCCGACCTGGATCTGGTCGCCGCTGGAAAGTTCGGCCCTCTCCACCTTGCGGTTGTTGACGAACGTGCCGTTGGAGCTTTTCAGGTCGCCGACCACGAAGGTGCCGTCGACCCGACGGATTTCGGCGTGCCGCCGCGACACCTCGTGGTCGTCGAGTTGGATGAAGTTGCCCGGCTCGCGGCCGATGGTGATCGCGCCGGCATTGGGGGCGAGATCGAAGCGGGCGCCGCGGTTACGGCCTTGGATGATGTAGAGCGAGGACACGAGCGGAACGGCTCCGGGCGATGCGATGGCATCCAAGAATCGAGCTTCCTGGATTTTGGCACAGGCGACGATCTGCGTGAAGCGGATAGAATGCCGTAGGTTTTTCGTCAGGAGGTGGATGCGATGCATGTGGGACGAGCCCGGTGCCGGTGGGGCGGATCACTGGCGATCGTGCTGGGCTGCACGGTCGCGTGGGCGCTGCGGCCGGCGGCTTCCGCCGATGGGCCCGCGGCAGCCGCCCCCGGGCCGCTCGAGACGCGGCTTCGCGAGGCCGTCGCATGGCTTGCCTCTCCGGAACGCGACGGTCGCGGTCCCGGCACGGCGGGAATCGAGCAGGCCGCCGACTGGGTGGCCCGGCACCTCGAAGCGATCGGCCTCGACACGACCGTGGTCGGCGAGGCGCCGTTCCAGCCGTTTCCCGTGACGCTCGAGGCGAAGCTCGGCCCGGCGGCCGAGAACACTGCCGAACTCGTCGGACCGCCGGGGGCCGACGGCACGCGGCCAGTGCGGCCGCTCGAGCTGGGCACCGACTTCACGCCGCTCGCGGCGGGCGGATCGGGCGCGTTCGACCTGCCACTCGTGTTCGCCGGCTACGGAATCACCGCGCCCAAGGAAGGCTATGACGATTACGCCCCGATGGGGGCGTCGGGCGCGAAGGGGGCGGCGGTCATCGTGCTCCGGCAGGAGCCGCAGAAGGACAATCCCCACAGTGTGTTCGATGGCAATCAGGCGTCGCAATTCGCGGCGCTGTCCCGCAAGGTGGCCAATGCCTCCGAGCACGAAGCGGGCGGGCTCGTGTTCACGAACGACGCCTCCGACACCGACGACGCGCTGATGGCGTTCGAGCGGGCCGGTGACGGATCCGAGAAGCGGACGATGCCGGTGCTGCATGTGCGCCGCTCTGCGATCGGGCCGGTCATCGAGGCAGGGCTGGGCCGCGGCCTCCCGGCAGTCGAGCAGGCGATCGACGACCGCCTCGAGCCGCAGTCGGCCGCACTCTCCGGCTGGCGGATCCGCGGCCGCGTCGCGATCGAGCGCAAGGAGGCCGAGTCGAGAAACGTGCTGGCCATCCTGCCGGGCACGGGCGGCAAGGAGACGGTCGTGCTCGGAGCCCACTACGACCACCTCGGCTTCGGCGGGCCGAATTCCGCCGCCCCGGGCGAGACGGCCGTGCACCACGGCGCCGACGACAACGCCAGCGGCACGGCGATGCTCGTCGAGGTCGCGCGGATCCTCGCTGCCGAGGGGCCGTTTCCACGCACGGTCCTGTTCGTCGCCTTCTCCGGCGAGGAACGCGGCCTGCTCGGCAGCGCCCACTACACGGCCAATGCCGCCGTGCCGCTGTCCGACACGGCCGCGATGGTGAATCTCGACATGGTGGGCCGGCTCGAGGGCGACAAGGTGATCGTGCACGGCACCGGCACCGGCACCGGGCTCGACGCCCTCGTCGACCGGCTCGTGGCCGCGCACGAATTCGAGGTGGCGAAGGAGCCGGGTGGTTTCGGCCCCAGCGACCATTCGAGTTTCTACGCCCGCAAGATCCCGGTGCTCCACGTGTTCACGGGCTCGCACTCCGACTATCACCGCCCCACCGACACCGCCGACAAGATCAACTACGCCGGCATGGTGCGGCTCACGCGGCTCGTCGCCGACCTCGTGAAGGAACTCGCCACCGCCCCCGAGCGGCCCGGCTACATCGAGGTGGCCTCGAAGATGTTTGCCCGCGGCGGCGACCGCCCTTACTTCGGCAGCATCCCCGACTTCGGCAAGCCGGGCAAAGGCTACGCCATCACGGGCGTCACGAAGGATTCCCCCGCAGCCCGCGGCGGCCTCCAGGGCGGCGACGTGATCGTGCGGCTCGGCGACAGCGCCGTGACGGGCCTCGAAGACTTCGACAGCGCGCTGCGC
>CAZDTC010000429.1:0-2466 GCA_964508125.1 uncultured Candidatus Kuenenia sp. | reverse complement strand
CTCGATGCTCGGGCAGTAGCGTGGCCCACGCGACCCGATCTGGCCGGTGTACATCGGCGCCCGGTGAAGATTCGCCCGGCTGAGGTCGTGGATCTCGGGGCTCGTGCGGGTGATCCAGCAGACCAGTTGCTCCTGCAGGATCGCGTCGGTGAGAAATGAAAACGGCTGTGGCTCGTCGTCGCCTGGCTGCACGTCGAGCCGGGAGAAGTCGATCGATCGCGCGAGCAGCCGGCAGGGCGTGCCCGTCTTGAAGCGGTCGATCCGGATGCCGACGCGGTCGAGCGCGCGGCTCACGCCCGCCGTGGTCCCCTCCCCCGCCCGGCCGCCCGGCGTCTGCGCCTCGCCGGTGTGCATCACCGCTTGGAGGAACGTGCCGGTGGTGAGCACCACCGCCGCCGCCCGATATTCGACGTCGCCCCGCACCCGCACGCCCGTCACGCGCCACGCCGGTCGCCCTGGGCCGGCCTCGCCGCCGCTCTCCACGATCAGATCCTCGACCGTCTCCTGCCGGAGCGCGAGGTTCTCCGTCTCCTCGACGATCCGCTTGGCCTCCATCTGGTAAAGCTTCTTGTCGGCCTGGGCCCGCGGCCCGTGCATCGCCGGCCCCTTCGAGCGGTTGAGCACGCGGAACTGGATCCCGGTGGCGTCGATGGCCCGCCCCATCACGCCGCCGAGGGCATCGACCTCGCGCACGAGCTGCGCCTTGCCGACGCCGCCGATCGCGGGATTGCAGCTCATCTGGCCCACGGTGTCGCAGTTGGCCGTGAGCAGCGCCACCCTCGCCCCGAGCCGTGCCGCCGCGCACGCCGCCTCCACCCCGGCATGGCCGGCCCCGACGACGAGCACGTCATAGTCATAGTGGCACGTCATGCCACTGATTCTAGCACCTGGCGTGTACACCTTCGCCGCTCGACAAACGGCAAACTTTCGCCTGTCTCCGGGGCGACCCGCTCACGAGTCGCGCATCACCAGGTGCTTTGGTTGCCAGGATGTCACTGACCGAGCTATTTTCCTCCCACACCATCTGGCAAAAGGAATCAAGCAACAATGCGCGTGTCACGCGATCGTGCCGTAAGGATCTGTGCCGTCACTTTGGCGGTTTGCTGCGGCTTGGCCTTCGCCGCGGTTCGCGTCGCGAAGGAGCCGGTCGACGGCGATGTGCACGTGTTTTGGAAGGCCGGGAATGACTACCTCCATGGCAAACCGTTGTACGACACGCCTCCGGGCCTGCTGTCCTTCATCTATCCGCCATTTGCCGCACTCTGTTTCGCGCCCCTGGGCATGCTGCCCTTCAAGACAGCGGCCTTTTTGTTTTTCATCGGCAACTATCTCGCCTGGTATTTTGCGTTTGTGCTGGTGGCCACATCGCTGCGCTTGTTTCATGATCCCGGCAATCAGATGCCGTGGGTCATCGGCATCGCCTTTGCGGCCACGTTTAAAGTCTTTCTCAATAATCTCACGCACATTCAGGTCAACAACTATGTGCTCCTGCCGGCACTCGCGGCGATCATCTACTTCCTGAAAGGCCGCGACCTCAAGGCGATTCTTCTGGCCGGTATGGCCACCTCCGTCAAACTCACGCCGGTCACCCTTTTTTTCTGGATGATCGCACGCCGCCGATCGCCTCGGTTTCTTGTCGCCTGCCTGGTAGCGGGTGGACTGTTCGTCCTGATTCCGGCGGCACTTCGGGGGCCAACGCAGGGCATCGCCGACATCAACGACTACTACGACACGTTTCTCGGGGCCTTCGTCGCTGGTGGCGTCAACACGAACAACAGCAGTCAGACGATCGGTGGCTTGCTCATGCGGTATTGCACGGATCTCTCCATGCCCGAAGGCGACAACGACGGTTACACATTTCATCTCGTGGACTGTGATCCCCAGGTCGTCAAGAAAGTCGCGCAGTGGATGTCCGTGGCGCTCCTTGCAGCGGTGCTTCTGTCGAGTCTGCTGCAGTCACGCGCAGGAATTCCACCGAACCTGTATGAAGCATCGGCCTATTTGCTGACCGGTCATCTCATTTCCGGAGTGGCCTGGAAGGCTCATCTCGTCTCACTTTCCCTCCCGCTGGCTGTTCTGGCCGCAGATGTGCTATCGGAACGAAGGCGGACTCTTTGGGGGTCGTTTTTGTTGGCCTACTTTTGTCTGCTTGGCGTGTTGGGTAAGGAACTCGTCGGCAAGAAAGGGATGATCTTTTTGGGGGGTTACGGCTTCTACACCATTGGCATGCTCATGGTCGTGGGCACGTTCTGTGTATTTCCCTTTCGCAATCTCCGTCAGTCAGACGACGAATCACCCCCCCGTGTCACGTCGGGCAATCGCGAGCACTGAAGAAGTTTCAAGGAAGGCTGAAGCCTGTCCTACGCCGCCGTGCGGCGCGGGAGGGCGAGGTTGAAGAGGGAGAAGAGTTCGTCGGCGGTGAGGCCGCTCGACGAGGGCGTGCCGGCCTGCGAAAGAATCATCTCG
>CAZDTC010000428.1:0-2468 GCA_964508125.1 uncultured Candidatus Kuenenia sp. | reverse complement strand
AGGGCTGAGGCGAACGTCCGGCGAGAGGGTCTGGGCAGTCACGAGCCGGCGCGCGAACAACGTCGCTATACTCGCCCGCATGAGCAACGGTGAAAACAGCATCCGCATGATCGACGTCGGTGCGAAGCCGGTGTCGCTGCGCACCGCGCGGGCGACCGGGCGGCTCCTGGGGCGGCCGGACACGATCGCGGCGATCCGGGGCGGCACGCTGGCAAAGGGTGATGCGGTCGCCGCGGCCAGGCTCGCCGGCGTGATGGCGGCGAAGAAGACGAGCGAGATCGTGCCGCTCTGTCATCCGCTGCCGCTCGACGCGGTGGAGATCGCGATCGGCTTCGAGCCCGAGGCCGTGGTGATCGAGGCCGTGGTGCGGGCGACGGCCAAGACGGGCGTCGAAATGGAAGCGCTCGTCGCCGTATCGGCCGCCGCCCTGGCGATCTACGACATGGCGAAGTCGATCGACCCCGGCATCACGATCACAGCCGTGCGACTGGAAGAGAAGACGGGCGGCGCCCGCGGAGAGTACATCAGGGCCGGAGGCCCGGGTTCACTCCAGCGACCGGAGGTCTCCAAGGAAACATGAGCCGGATGCTCATGGTTTCCGTGAAGCCAAGATCGGTTCCAATTCTTCCACGAAGTCGCGCACGTCCTGGAACTCGCGATACACGCTCGCAAACCGCACGAAGGCCACCTGGTCGAGGCCGCGCAGGAGTTCCATGAGCCGCTCGCCGAGCACGCGGCTGGGCACTTCGGCCTCGTAGGTGCCGTAGAGTTCCGCCTCCAACGCGGTCACCACGCCCTCGATGTCGTCTTCGCTGACAGGCCGCTTCCAACACGCCTTCGCGAGCCCACGCTTGATCTTGTCGCGATCGAAGGGCTCACGGTCGCCCCCTTTCTTGACGACCGAAAGCAACTGCCGCTCGACCCGCTCGTAGGTCGTGAAGCGCCGCCGACAGGCGACGCACTCGCGTCGCCGCCGGATCGACGAGCCGTCGTCGCCGGCGCGCGAGTCGATCACGCGGTCGTTGTCGGTGCGGCAGAACGGGCAGCGCATGGTGTATCTCGCAACGGGATCGGCATCCTACGGCTGGCACGGCGCGACCGACAAGGCGAGATGGCCGTCACTCAGCCGCCCGGCCGTTCCGCGGCAGTTTCCAGTCGCGCCGCTGACGCGAACTCGGGATGCGCATCGCCTTGCGATATTTCGTCACGGTCCGCCGGGCCACCGTGATCCCCCGCTTGCCGAGTTCCTCGACCAGCGCGTCGTCGCTGTAGGGATCGTCCTTCGGCTCGGAGTCGATGATCTCTTGGAGTTTGATACGCACGGTGTCCCAGGCCACCTCGTCGCCGTCGGCGCTCACCGTGCCCCCGACGAAGAACCGCCGCAGCGGATGGAGGCCGCGCGGTGTCTGCAGCCACTTGTCATCGACGGCCCGGCTCACCGTCGTCACGTGCATCCCGATCCGGTCGGCGATCTGCTGCATCTTGAGCGGCTCGATCGCCTCGGGCCCGTCGACCAGAAACCGCGTCTGATGGTCCACGATCGCCTGGGCCGTCTTGAGGAGCGTGCTACGACGCTGCTCGATCGCCTCGATGAGCCACTGGGCCGAGTTGATCTTGCGCTTGATGTACTCGCGGGTCGCCGGGTCGGTGTCGGGCGAAAGGAGCATCTCGCGATACAGCGGGCTGATCCGCAGGTTCGGCAGGTCGACGTCCTCGAGCCGCACCTTCCACCCTCCGTCGACCTGCTGTTCCACATAGACGTCGGGCTTCACGGCGGGCACGAACGGTCTGGCGAAGATCGCACCGGGCTTCGGGTTGAGCGAGTGCAGTTGCTCGCGCAGTGCCTCGATCTCGGGGATCGAATAGCCGGTCTTCCGTTCGATGAGCGGGAGGCGGTTGCCGGCAAGATCCTCGAGATGGTCGCTCACCAGCCGCCGCAACTGGCGGGCGCGGGTCGTGTCGGGGCGTATTTGCAGGAGCAGGCACTCCCGCAGGTCGCGGGCCGCCACGCCGAGCGGATCCATCGCCTGCACGACGCCGAGCCCCTTCTGCAGGAGCGCCAATTGCGTCTGTCGATCGGGAGGCCCCTCGGGATCGACGAGTTCCTCGAGGGACAGTGGCAGGTAACCGTTCGGATCGAGGTTGTAGATGATTCGATCGGCCGCCTGGCGCTCCGCGTCGGACAGGTCATAGTTGGAGAGCTGGTCGTGGAGGTGATTGAAGAGCGTTTCCGGCCGCTCCTCCATGTTGGCCATGGCATCGAGGTAGCGGTCCGACGCCTCGTCGATGCGGGCGGCCGACGGACGGCTGCGGTCGTCGTCGGAATCGGGATACTCGCTCGCCCAGTCGTAGGAGCGCTCGAAGTCGGCCTGGTTGGCATGTTCCTGGTCGACGACGAGGGGCTTTTCGTCGACGGTGCGCTCGGGAGTCGACGGAGGCAGTTCGGCCACTGCTCCCGGCTCGCCGCC
>CAZDTC010000427.1:0-2475 GCA_964508125.1 uncultured Candidatus Kuenenia sp. | reverse complement strand
CTCGGCCTGCTGGAACATGTCGCGCACCCGCGCGGCGCCGACACCGACGAACATCTCCACGAAGTCGCTTCCCGAGAGACCGAAGAAGGGCACGCCCGCTTCGCCGGCAATCGCCTTGGCGAGGAGCGTCTTGCCGGTGCCGGGTGGGCCGACGAGCAGCACGCCCTTGGGGATGTGGCCGCCGAGGGCCTGGTATTTTTCGGGACTGCGCAGGAACTCGACGACCTCGCGGAGTTCCTCCACGGCCTCGTCGATCCCGGCCACGTCGTCGAACGTGATCCCCAAATCCTCCTGGGCATACATCTTGCCGCGGCTGCGGCCAAATGCCATCGGGCTGCCGGCGCCGCCGAGCCGCCGCATCATCATGAAGAACAGCAACCCGAACAGCGCGGTCATGAAGAGCATCGGGAGCCAGTTGCGCCACGGGCTCGGAGCCTCCTCGTAGCGGAAGGGCACGCCGTGCTCCGCGAGCAGCTTCGAGAGCTGACCCTCGGAGTTTTCACTCGGCAATTTCGCCGTGTGAAACCGGCGCCGCACCGCAGCCGGGCTGGCCCCCGCCGTGGGCTTCGTGTTCTCGGGCACCGCTTCGCGGAGCGTGCCCGTCACCTGGAAAGCTCCGATCACGACGTCGGCAAGGTCGCTGTAGAGGAGCGGCGGCTTCCCTTGAGTTCCACCGGCGACTTCCACCGGCTTGGCGGCGGGCGACGATCCTCCAGCACCATCCGTTGTACCGGAGGCCCGGATCAGCCGCTCGAGGTCACTGTAGGAGAGCTCCACCTCGGGATTCGCATTGATCAGGCTCAGGGCAAAGAGCCCCGCCACGCCGATGGCGATCAGCGACCAGATGAGGTTGGACCCGCCGAGCGGGGCCCGGCGTTCCGAGGAACGCTTGGGAAGGAGATTTTTGGCGGGCATTGAATAATCATCCTATGCCGCCGCAAGCGCCGGGACAATCAGCGGCTCTGGGGGGCTGCCGTGGAAGTTCAGCCCGGGAAAACCTACACTTCTTGAAGCAGTGACTCTCGCCTCCCGGCCGCCGCATGGATCAATCCTTTCTCGCCGCTCCGCTGCCTGCCGGCGGCAGCCTCAACGTCGCAGTGCTCGGGTCGACGGGAAGCATCGGCACGAGCACGCTCGACGTCATAGCCGCATCGGGCGGGCGGCTCTTTCCTCATCTGCTCGCCGCCCACCGCAACACGAAGTTGCTCGCGGAGCAGGCGAGAATCTTTCGTCCCCGGTATGCCGTGGTTGTAGACCCCTCTGCAGCGGGGAGCATCGACTCCGGTGATCTGCCTGTCGGCACGCAGTTGGCTGTGGGCCCCGAGGCGCTCGACGACCTCGTGCAGGCGCCGGAGATCAACCGCGTCGTGGCGGCGATCGCGGGGGCGGCAGGGCTGCGCAGTACGTGGGCGGCAGTCTCCGCGGGCAAGACCGTGGCGCTCGCCAACAAGGAGACGCTCGTCATGGCCGGGCCGCTCGTGATGCGGCTGGCCGCCCAGACCGGCGCGCGGATCATGCCGGTCGACAGCGAGCACTCGGCGATTCACCAGGCCCTGCGGGCCGGCGCCCCCGCCGAGGTCGAGCGGATCGTGCTCACGGCCAGCGGCGGTCCGTTTCGCACTTGGCCCGCCGCATCGCTTGCGGCTGCGACCCCCGCCGAGGCCCTCCGGCATCCCACGTGGTCGATGGGAAGGAAGATCACGATCGATTCGGCGACGATGATGAACAAGGCCCTCGAACTCATCGAGGCGCGCTGGCTCTTCGGCCTGCCGGCCGAGCGGCTCGCCGTGCTCGTCCATCCGCAGTCGATCGTGCACTCGCTCGTGGAGTTCGTCGATGGCTCGGTGATCGCGCAGCTGAGCCCTCCTGATATGAAACTTCCGATTCAGTACGCGCTGTCGTTCCCCGAACGCGTGCCCGGCGTGGCCCGCCGGTTCGACTTCACGCAGGCCGTGGCCCTCGAATTCGAGCCGCCCGATCCGGCCCGGTTTCCGGCGGTGCGGCTCGGCCACGAGGCGGCGGCCCGCGGCGGCACGGCCGGCGCCGTGCTCAACGCGGCCAACGAGGAGGCCGTGCGCGGTTTTCTCGCAGGGGAACTCGCATTCACCGACATTGCAGCAGTCACCGAGCGGGTGCTCGGCGAGCATCCTTTCCTTGCAGATCCCTCGCTCGACGAGATCAGGCGGCTCGACGCCTGGGCCAGGGAAGAGGTGGCCAAGTGGGCGTGTGTCTGATGGCGACGACGGGTTTTGTGGCGACGACGTGGCTCGTGGCGACGACGTGGCTGGAATGGATCATCCAGCCCTCGAACTGGTGGGTGATCGCGCAGGTCGCGCTCGGGCTCGGGTTTGTGATCTTCGTCCACGAACTCGGCCACTTCCTCGTCGCCAAGGCGTGCGGCGTGAAGTGCGAAAAATTCTTCCTCGGGTTCGACGTGGGCGGGCTCAAGCTCGCGAGCGTGAAGTGGGGCGAGAC
>CAZDTC010000426.1:0-2486 GCA_964508125.1 uncultured Candidatus Kuenenia sp. | reverse complement strand
CGGGCGAACGGGCGATGTCTTCCTCGTGCCAGAGGAGAAAGTTGAACCGATGCAGGTCGCACACCTTGCCCGCGAGGCCCGTCTCGGAGTGGGCCGGCTCCACTTGATGCCAGCGGGCGACGAGCCGCTCGAGCAGGGCGTCGATGGCGGTGGTCGTCATGGGGGCGGCGGGCGTGGGCATCGAAGGCGTCTCCTCGGTCGGGGCTGTGGAAAATTCGGAAGGAACGTGGGTGGTCGGTCAGGCGGCTTTGCGGATCACGAGGCACAGATTCGCGCCGCCGAAGCCGAACGAGTTGCTTGCGGCGACGCGCACGCGGTGGGGCCGCGCGACGTGCGGCACGTGGTCGAGAGCACAGGCCGGGTCGATCGTGTCGAGGTTCACCGTGGGCGGCACGGCCTCGCCTTGAATTGCAGCCAGGCAGGCCACCGCCTCAAACGCGGCCGCGCCGCTCACGAGGTGGCCTGACATGCTTTTCGTGGAGCTCACCGGCAGCGTGTCGGCCGCCGTGCCGAAGGCGAGGCGGATCGCGCCGGCTTCCGCGGCGTCGCCCACGGGGGTGCCCGCTGCGTGGGCGTTGACGTAGTCGACGTCGGCCGGCTCGATGCCGGCGTCGGCAAGCGCAAGCCGGATCGCCCGGGCGGCCTGCGTGGGATCGCTGCAGGGCGCCACCATGTGATGGGCGTCGCTCGACATGCCCACGCCGGCGAGTTCGCCGCGGATGCGGGCTCCGCGTTGCGCGGCAGAGTCGCGGCACTCGAGCACGAAGAACGCGCCGCCTTCGGCCATCACGAAGCCGTCGCGGTCGCGATCGAACGGCCGCGAGGCTTTGCGAGGATCGTCGCTGCGGCGCGAGAGGGCGCGGAGGTTGTAAAACGCCGCGATCGCCGTGGGGCTCAAAATGTCGCAGCCACCCACGAGGCAGGCGTCGACACGGCCCGCGGCGAGCCACGAGCGGCCGAGCGCCATCGCATAGCCGCTCGACGCGCAGGCCGCGGCCACCGCCACGGCTGGCCCGGCGATCCCGAGCCGGCGGGCGAGCCGATGGACGAGCGTTTCATCGCGGCGTGGTTCGAGCACGGCCCGGCCGCCACCGAGAAAATCGAGCTCCCAGGCCTTCAGTTGCTCGGCGCCAATGCCGAGCACGATGCCGATGCGGCTGGGGGCGATGCTTCCCTGAAGCCCGGCGTCGGCGATGGCCGTCGCCGCCGGCGCCAGGCACATCTGCTCGAGCCGGGTGAGCGTGGAAAAGTCGTCGAAGCCTGGCGCCGTCGGCGGGGGCATCATCGTCACAGGGGCCGCAAACTGCCGGCCTTCACGCGCTCCGATGCCCGCCTCGATGTCGCGCACGCCCGACCGGCCCGTGAGCAGATTGTTAGCCACCTCGGCGAATGAGCTGCCCAAGGGCGAGACCACGCCGAGGCCGGTGATCACGCTGGCCGTGCCGGAGCCGCGCGGGATGAAACTCATGCAGCCTCCCGACGAGCGAGGCCGCGATCCTGCGGCCGCTTCGATTGTGCGGCAGTCGCGGGCGCGAAAATCCTGATCTCGGCGCCCCACGGGCAGACGTGCGACCACGATGTGAGCGCACCGCCGCCGGCGCACATTCCGATCGCCCAGGCAAAGTCGGCGAGGCCGGGGGGTTCGCTACCGGGAAACGAGCCGTGCGGCACGACTGGATCGGCGATGCGAATCGTGAACGTGACGGCGCCCTCGTCGGCGGCTGTCTGCGGGCGGAGGGCGAGCGCGACGGCGCGGCAGAGCGGATCGCCCGTGGGCCGGCCGGCGGCGTCGAGCACCGGCTCCTCATCCCACTCGGTGAGCACGAGCCACAGCCCGTCGCAGCCGGAAGCGTTCACGAGCGAGACGGCCGTATAGAGCCCTTCGGAGAGCGCCTCGGGGCCGCCGCTCGCGCCCAGATTCGGGCCGTGCATCCCCAGGGCCACGCTCACGGCGCTCGCGAGTGCATGGAGCGAGCACTGTGGCACGACGTGCGGAGACACGGCGATGCCGCCGGCCTCCGCTGCCTGGACGAGTGTTTGTGCGCCGGTGATCCGGCCGGCGAGTCGCGGGGCGCCGACGACGCCGTAGCGGTCGAGCGGATGCGAGGGATCGGGGAGCGCTGCGATCGCCTCGAGCACCGCCCGCACGCCGACCACGGTGTGTTCGTCGCAATGCCTGAGGAATCGCGGCGGGAGCGCAGGCGCCCCAGCCGGCACGGGGCCATCGCGGAGGCCGCGGATTTCCGACAGCGGCACCTCGACGACGGCGTGGCTTTCGAGAACGCACCCGGCGGCGGATTCGAAGGGAACCGTGTGCATTTCGGCCACCCTCCGCTTCAAGCCGCCTGCTTGGAGGCCTTGGCGGCGATCTTCGCCTGGAGCATGGTGAGCAGGTCGCCCACGGTGGCGATCCCCTCGAGCAATTCCGTCTCGATCTGGATGCCGAAGCGGCTCTCGATGTGGAGCACGAGGCCGGCCATGTCGAG
>CAZDTC010000425.1:0-2488 GCA_964508125.1 uncultured Candidatus Kuenenia sp. | reverse complement strand
GGGGAGGCTGTCGAGAAATACGCTGCCGTAGGGCTTCGTGAGCACGCGCGGGTCGAGGATCACCACGGTGCCGTGGTCGGTATGCGAGCGGATGAGCCGCCCGAAGCCCTGCTTGAGCTTGAGCACGGCTTCGGGGAGCTGGTATTCGATGAACGGGCTGCGGCCCGCCTCCTTGAGGGCTTCGATCCGGGCGGCGACGAGCGGCCGGTCGGGCACGGCGAACGGAAGCCGCGCGATGATCACCGTCACGAGCTGGTCGCCCGGCAGATCGATCCCCTGCCAAAAGCCGTCGGTGCCGAGGAGCACGCTCGCAGGCCCTGCGCGGAAGTCGGCGAGCATCTGCGACCGCGTGAGGCCGTCGGCCTGGCTCACGAGACGGTAGTTGCGTTGGGCGCACCAGCCGGCGAGTTCCGTGGAGGCGGCAGCGAGCGCCGCAGTGCTCGTGAACAACACCATGGCGCGGCCCTGACTGCGATCGACGTAGCGCCGGATCATCCGCACGCTCGCCCGGTGGTAGGCATCGCGATCCTCGGGATCGGGCAGCCGGTCGACGAGCACGAGCCGGGCCTGCCGTGCGTAGTCGAACGGACTGCCGAGCCGCTCGGAGAGCACACGGTGATCTTCATTATTCCCCGCTTGGTCACCTCGGTCGAGGCCGATCCGCGAACGCAAGAACGCGAACGGGTCTGTGTGTCGCTCCTCGTCGAATCGCCCCTCGTCGTCGCGCGCCCCGCCAACAGCCAGCGTGGCGCTCGTGAGCACGACCGTGCCGACGCGGTTGAAGAGCTCCCGAGCGAGCGTCGCGCCGACATCCACCGGAGCCCCGGCCAGCCGGATGCGCTCCCGGCCACGCTTCGATCGCGTGGCCTCCACCCACCACACGCTCCCGGGCTCGGCCTGCTCGAGCCAGGTGCGGACAGAACACGCAACGAGCGCGAGCCGGTCGGCAAGCGCGCGGAAGTCGTGCCGCTCGGCCTCGCTCGCCAGCCCGTCCGCAGCCGCATGGAGCCGCCGTACGAGGCTCGCGAAGACGTCGCCGACGGTGTCGGGCACGATCCTGGGGTGCCGCACCCGCCAGGGACCGTCGCCGCCTCGTGCGACGGCGTGCTTCACGGCTGCGAAAAAATCCTCCGCGGCCCGCCGGCAGCGGAGCACGTCGGGCGCGAGTTCGTCCATTTTGTAGTGCACGAGCAGCCCCCGGTGTGTGCGCTCGTTGAAGAGCTTGGAGAGGACGCGGTCCACCGTGCCGCTCGACAAGCCCACGCCGAGGTGGTCGCCGGCAACGCTCTCGAGCGTGTGGGCTTCATCGAACACCACGACGTCGTAGTCCGGCAGGAGGCTCGCCCCGCTGCGGCGCAGCGCGAGGTCTGAAAAGAACAGCGCGTGGTTGACCACGAGCACCTGCGCATGGTGCATCCGGCGGCGGGCCGCGTAGTAGAAACAGCGTTGGTAGGTGGGGCACGCCCGGCCCATACAGTTGCCCGAATCGCTCTCGATCTCCTCCCACACCCCCGCCGTGGGTAGGCTCGGCAGATCGGAGAGTGAGCCGTCGGCCGACTGCCGCGCCCACGTGGAGAGGGCGCGGAGTTCGGCAAGCTCCTCGTCCTCCTTGAACAGGCTTCCTGCCCGCTCGAGGGCAAGGCCGAGCCGACGCAGGCTCACGTAATTGCCCCGCCCCTTGACGAGCACCGCCGAAAACTCGCGCGGCATCACCGCGGCCACGAGCGGAATATCTTTCGTGATGAGCTGCTCCTGGAGCGCGATCGTGTGCGTCGAGATCACGACCCGCCGCGGCCGGCTGGCCGGCGTCGAGCTTGCGGCCGCCTCCTCTGCGTCGGCATCCCAGTCGGGCTCGTGGGCTGGCGGTGCTTCGCGAGCCTCCACCGTCTCCACCTGGTCCACCGTCTCCACTTGGTCCGCCGTCGCAGCGAGCACCGCGGGTACGAGATAGGCGAGGCTCTTGCCCACGCCCGTGCCCGCCTCGACGACTGCATGCCGCCGCTCGGCGATCGCCCGAGCCACCAGCCGCGCCATCTCGAGCTGCTGCGGCCGTGCCTCCCATCCCGCGAGCCGCGCCGCGAGCCTGCCACCGGGTGCGAGAAAATCATCGGGCGAGGTCATGGAGGGGTGCAGTGTACCGCGGCGGGATGGATTTTCGGGCGGTCGGAAGTACAAGTAGATGCATCGTCACCTGCCGCAGGATCGCGCCGTGTCACACTCCGCCGAGGGCCCGAAACCGTCGAAAGCCTGGGGCGGGGTGTTCCGCGAGCCCACCGACAAGCGGGTCGAGGCGTTCTCCGAGAGCGTATCGTTCGACCGGCGGCTCGCCGACGACGACATCGACGGCTCGATCGCTCATGCTCGGATGCTCGCCCACTGCGGCCTGATCACGGTGCCGGAGGCCGATGCGATTTCCCAGGCTCTCGAGGAAATCAGGGCTGAGATCCGTGGCGGCCGGTTTGAATTCACCGCGGCCAAGGAAGACATC
>CAZDTC010000424.1:0-2497 GCA_964508125.1 uncultured Candidatus Kuenenia sp. | reverse complement strand
GAGCGTGCTGCCGGTCGTCGAGGCCGCCGACCACCTGCTCGTGTATCCGATGGCCTACGAGGGGCTGGAGCAATCGCCCGCCATCGTCTATACCGGCGCGGCCCCGAACCAGCAGATCACGCCAGCCGTGCAATGGTGCTACGACACGCTCGGGGCCCGACGGTTCTTTCTCGTCGGCTCCGACTACATCTGGCCCCACTGCGTCAACGCCATCATCTCCGACCAGCTCGCCGGGCTCGGCGCCGAGCGCGTCGGCGAGGCCTACGTCCCGTTCGGGAGCACCGACGTCGATGCCGCGGTGCGCGACATCGTGGCCACGAAGCCCGACGTCGTGCTCAGCTCGGTCGCGGGCGACTCGGCCCTCGCGTTCGCCAAGGCCCTGCGGGCCGCTGGCGTGCGGGCCGAAGCAACGCCAGTCGTGACGTTTGCCCTTGCAGAGGATGAATTACGGCTCGTAGCCCGCGAGGACTTCGCCGGCCACTACGCCGCCTGGAACTACTTCCAGAGCATCGAGCGGCCCGAAAACCAGGCCTTCGTGCGAGCCTTCAAGACGCGGTATGGCAGCGACCGCACCACCTCCGACGTGATCGCCGCCGCCTACAACAGCGTCAAGCTCTGGGCGCAGGCGGTCAGGGAGGCGGGCACCACCGAGGTTCAGCAGGTGCGCAACGCGCTCCGGTTCCAGAGCCTGGACGCCCCCGAGGGAATCATCTCGGTCGATCCCACCACACAGCACACCTGGCGGCCGGTGTCGATCGGCCGCATCCGCCCCGACGGACAGTTCGACATCGTGTGGACGAGCCGGACCGCCGTCCGCCCCGTGCCGTTCCCGCTCTCGCGGTCCCGCGAGGCGTGGGAGGAGTTCGTGTCGGGGCTGCAGCGCCAGTGGGGCGGCGCGTGGAGCAACTCGTCGAAGCAACCTGTGCCGTCCTCGTCCGCCCGGCCATGAATCGGAGTCCATTTCTCAGATGAGCGCACGTTCGACCTCCGCCGGTGCGGCCGCCCCTGCGATGCAGCGTTCGATCGCCGGCCGGCTGCTGTTCTGGTTTCTCGTGATCGCGCTCATTCCCTGCGCGATCCTCACCGCCACGGCGGCCCGGATCGCGACCCGGGCGCTCGAGAACTCCGTCCGCAACAATCTCGTGCAGATCGCCGCCGCCAAGGCGGGCGAACTCGAGGCCTACGCCATCGAACGGGTGCGCGACGGCATGGCCACGGGCCGCAGCCCGACGGTCGTGCGGGCCGTGCGAGAGCTCTCCGCCCTCCTCGGCAAGGGTGGCGAGGCGGCCGGTGCGGAGCGCATCTCCACGCTCACGGCCGAAGGCCGGCAGTTCGAGGAGTTTCTCGGCTACGTGGCGAGTTCGTTCGGCTACACCGAGGTCCTGTTGCTCGACGCGACCGGAACGGTGCTGTTTTCGCTCGACAAGCAACTGCCCGTCGGAACCTCTCTGCTGGCCGGCAGCGCGGCCTCGTCGGAACTGGCCCTCGGCTTCGACCGCTCCCGTACGCTTCTGCAGTCGGAACTCTCGGGTTTTCAGGCCTATGGAAACGCCCGCCGGCCGCTGGCGTTCGTCACGAGCCCGGTGTTCTCGGAGGGCCGCGTGATCGGCGTGCTGGCCCTCGGCCTCGGTCCCGAGCGAGTCTGGCAGGTGCTCTCCGACCGCAGCGGCCTCGGCCGCACCGGCGAGATCGTCACCGGTGAACAGCAGGGCCAGTCGGTGCTCGTCACCTGCCCCCTCCGCCACGCTCCCGACGCGGCCTTCAAGCTGCAAATCCCGCTCGGCGGCGACAAGGGCACCGCCACACAGAAGGCCGCCAGCGGCGCCCGCGGCTACGGCATCGTCAGCGACTACCGTGGGAACGAGGTCGTGTCGGCCTGGTGCTACCTGCCCAGCTACCGCTGGGGGATGAACGTGAAGCAGGACGCCGCCGAGGCGTTCGCCCTCGTCAACTTCCAGCGGGCCGCGATCATCGGCCTGTCGCTGGCCACGATCCTCGGCGTCACGGTCGCGGCGCTGGCCGTCGCCCGCACGATCTCGGCCCCGATCCGCACGGCTGTCGACGTGGCCCGCCAGGTCGCCGGCGGCGACCTCCGGGCCAACGTGGGCGCCGTCAGCGACGACGAGACCGGCGCGCTCCTCACGGCGATCCAGACGATGACCAACGACCTGCGGGGCCTGATCGGCCGGATCCAGAAGTCGTCGGTGGCCCTGATCTCGACCGCCACCGCGATCCAGGCCACCAGCAGCGAGCAGCAGCAGGTGATCGCCGACTACGGCGCCTCGACGAGCCAGGCCGTGGCGGCCGTCAAGCAGATCTCCGTCACGAGCCAGGAGCTCGTGCGCACGATGACGGAGGTCAACGACATGGCCGCCCACACGGGAGAGATGGCGGCGGAGGGCCGCGGGAATCTCGTCGGCATGGACTCGACGATGCGGCAGCTCGCCGACAGCACGTCGTCGTTCGGAGCCAAACTCGGCGTGATCAGCGAGCGGGC
>CAZDTC010000423.1:0-2499 GCA_964508125.1 uncultured Candidatus Kuenenia sp. | reverse complement strand
TCGGCACGGCCCAGGCGGCGCTCGCCTACGGGGCCGACGACATCGACGGCACCGTGCGGCACGAGCTCATCTACCACGACGCCGGCGCCACGACTCCCGAGGTGCTCTCCGTGGAGCACATCCAGCGGCTGATCCGCGAGGCGGGCCGCGAACCAATCGAGCGCGACACGCTCTACCACCGCGTTGTCCGCGACGGCACCACGTGGCGGTCAGCCGAGCAGCTCACGGCTCGCTAACCGCCCGCGTAGGACAGGCTTCAGCCTGTCACGAACTGACGACAGGCTGAAGCCTGTCCTACGAACGCTCAGCCCACATGCCCGAGGCCGAGGGACTCGCCCCACCGGGCGAGAACGACCTTCCTGAGCCGGGCGAGCGCGGGATCGGCGAGCGCCGGATCGCGGGCGAGGAGGTCGAGGGCGTCACGGCGAGCCTCGGCCACGATCTCGGGATGCTTCACGAGATCGGCCACGAGCAGGTCGATCTTCCCGCTCTGCTTCGAGCCCACGAGCTCGCCCGGGCCACGGAGTGCGAGGTCCTTCTCGGCAAGCTCGAAGCCGTCGGTCGAATCGACGAACGCGTCGACCCGCGGATGCGGCGCGTCGCCGGCCGGCGTGAACGCCCCACAGATCCCCGCCACCGCCCCGCGGGCCACGCGGCCCCGCAGTTGGTGCAGCTGCGACAGCCCGAAGGTCTCCGCGTCGAGAATCGTCATCACCGTTGCGTTGGGCACGTCGATCCCCACCTCGATCACGCTGGTGCACACGAGCACGTCGAGCTTCCCGGCCCGGAAGTCGTCCATGATCGCCTGCTTCTCGGCGGTCTTCAGCCGCCCGTGCACGAGCGACAGCCGAAACGCCTCGAGCGGCCCGTTGGCGAGTTCCTCGAATGCCGACGCGACCGTGGCCAGGCCCCGCTTCGAGTCGTCGACGGCTGGCACGACGACGTAGCCCTGCCGCCCCTCGCGCAATTTTGCGCAGAAGTGCTCCCACCAAGAGTCTTCCTTCCCGGGGAGCACGCGGTACGTCCGCACCGGCTGCCGACCCGCGGGCCCCTGCCGTATCGTCGACTGGTCGAGATCGCCGTACACGGCATGAGCGATCGTGCGCGGGATCGGCGTGGCCGTCATCACGAGCACGTGAGGCTCCGTCTGCCCCTCCTGGAGCGTGGCCCGCTGCACCACGCCGAACCGGTGCTGCTCGTCGATCACCACGAGCCCGAGGCTCTTGAAGGGCACCTCGCCGCTCACCAGCGCCTGCGTACCGATCACGATCTGCGACTCACCCGCGGCGATCCGCGCGAGCGCCGCCCGCCGCTGGGCCTGCGTCTGGCCGCCCACGAGCAGTTCGAGGTTGACGCGGCCCGTGGCGAGGAGCGTTTCCAGCGTGTCGAAGTGCTGCCGGGCGAGGAGTTCCGTCGGCGCCATGAGCGCGGCCTGATGGCCACAGCCGACGGCCGCGAGCATCGCATACACCGCCACCACGGTCTTGCCGCTGCCCACGTCGCCCTGCAAGAGCCGGTTCATCGGCTGCGATTTGGCGATATCGGCCACGATCTCGGCGATTACGGCGTCTTGGTCGGCCGTGAGCGCGAAGGGCAGCCGCGCCCGGATCCGGCCGTCGAGCCGCGCATCGACCACGAGCGGTGCAGCCGCCTTGCGGCCCTGCTGCTCGGCCCGGTGAAGCCGCAGCGCTACCTGCAGCATGAGCAGCTCCTGGTAGATGAGCCGCCGCTGCGCCGCCTCCTTCTTCTCAACGCTCGTCGGGAAGTGCACCTCCCGCATCGCCTCGCGGATCGGCATCAGCTGCTTCGCAGCGAGCCACTCCTCGGGAAACGCCTCCTCGAGGGAATCGCCCGCGTGGGCGAGCGCCGCCTGCACGGCCAGCCGCACGTCCGACTGCCGAGCCCCCTCGGCGAGGTCGTAGATCGGCAGAAACTCACCCGCGGTCGTGTCCTCTCCGGCGGCGCACCAGCGCACCTCCGGGTGCGTCATCTCCCACGTCCGTCCGGCCCGTTTCGGCATCCCGGCGAACACCACCTTCATTCCCGCGACAAATTTCTTCGCCAGAAACGGCATGTTGAACCACACGCCGCGGATGCTGCCCCTCTCCCCGTCGACGAGCACGGTGAGCATCGACCGGCCGTGGGCCGTCGTCCGCTGCCGCACGTCGGCCACCGTGCCGGTCACCGACGCGTGCTCCCCTTCGACGAGGTCGGCGAACGCGTGGGCCCCGCTGAAGTCCTTATAGTCCCGCGGAAAGTGGACGATCGCATCGCGCACGGTCGCGAGCCCGAGTGGCGCGAGCCTCCGCGCCCGCACTGTGCCCACTCCCGGCAGCCGCTCGAGCGGCGTCATCAGGCTGGGCGACGGCTGATCCATGCCGGCCAGTGTAGCGGGTGCCCGTGGGGCAGCCTCTCTCGTGCCCGGACCGTAACTGTGCCCAATCCGGCTCGTGACTGCCCGACCCTCTCGCTTGACGTTCGCCTCGGCCCTCCCGGCCT
>CAZDTC010000422.1:0-2500 GCA_964508125.1 uncultured Candidatus Kuenenia sp. | reverse complement strand
GGGCGAACTGTCGCCGAGGTAGGCCACGAGCGGCGCCCGCACCTCGTGCGTGACGTCCACGCCCGACAGCCGGAGGTCGCGGATCTTGTCGCCCGGCAGCCCCTGGAATTCGTGCTTGAGCTTCCGCCGCCGCTCCCACACCACGAAGCCCACGCTCGGGAGCGTGTGGCAGGTGCTCGAGACGGTAACGACGTGCTCGCGTGAGAGTTCGATCTCGTCTCCGGGCCGGGCCGGAAGGAGCGTGCAGGGGAGGCGGCCACGGTCGAGCCGGCTCACGGCCCGGAGCAGTTTCTCGATCGGCTCGATCGCGCTCTCCGGCATGTAGATCGTGGGCGGCTCCATCTTCATCATCCGCCGCCGGGCCACGTACACGGGCAACGCCGCGATGTGATCGAGGTGCGTGTGGGTGAGGAACCACGTGCTCGTGGCCATGAAGCTCCAGGGCTGTGCTCCCAGGTCGAAGCCGAGCTTGAGCTCCGGGATGCGCCAGTAACTCTGGACCGCGGCCCGCGAGTAACCCTCGATCGTGAGCCCCTTGTGGACGAGGGTGCGGAGCGGGGCGTTGTCGATCATGAAGGTTCCGGAGCGGGGGTGGGGGCCCTCGGCTCGAGCCAGATCTCGTCGAACAGCCTCTCCTGCCGGGTCGACAGCCTGCCTCGGCGCACGAGCTCGAGCACCGCCAGAAAGATACCCATCAGCCGGCTCCGCGGCATATCGTCGTCGAGCAACTCCGAGAAAGCGACCCTTCCACGCGCGTGCACGAGGCCGTCGATGCGCTCCATGTGGACCTCGATCGGGGTGTCGTCGTGGACGATCTGGCGGGGCTTCCGCCGCTCGCGCTTGCGGAGCACGCGGGCCATCGCACCCACGAGATCCCACACCTGCACGTCGCCGATCGTCACTTCGGCCGGCCCCGTGCGGCGGGCTGGCTCATCGGTCGCGAGCCTGGGGAACCGGAGCTCCCACTGCCGGGCCCGATCCTCGAGGAGCACCGCGGCGTCGCGGAACTGCTTGTATTCGAGAAGGCGCTGCACGAGATCCTCGCGGGCCGGCTCCACCGTCTCCTCCACCTGCTCCTCTGGCCGCGGCACGAGTGCACGGGCCTTGATCTCGAGGAGCACCGCGGCGAGTTCGACGAACTCGCCCACCTGATCGATCGCGAGCCCCTCGAGCACGTCGAGGTAGGCCACGAACTCCTCCGTGATCTTCGCGATCGGCACCTGGGCCACGTCGACCTCGTGCTTCTTCACGAGGTAGAGGAGGAGGTCCATCGGCCCGGAAAAGACGTCGATCGCCACCTTGAATTCCATGGGGGCCATTTGCGGCGCGCCGCGTCGGCGTGTCAATGGCGGACTGGTGGGGTACGATCTTGGCCATGTCGATCGAAACCCTCTGGGCACCGTGGCGGCTGGGCTATGTGCAGGGGCACGACAAGGGCGCGCCGCGGGAGGCCATCGAGCCGGCCGCCTGGCGACCGGGTGCCGACCGTGATTGCTTCCTCTGCCGGGCGGCGGCCGCCGGCCCCGCGGCACACAGGGCCCTCGGCGTGGTCGGCACCACGCCCCTCGGCCTCACGGTGATCAACCGCTTCCCCTACTCCAACGGCCACCTGCTCATCGCCCCGCTCGACCACCGGGCCGCGCTCGCGGCACTCAGTCCCGAGGAACTGCTCGACCTGCAACGCCAGCTCGTCCACTGGTGCGGCGTGATCGAGCGCACCATGCAGGCCCAGGGTTTCAACATCGGGCTCAATCTCGGCAACGTGGCGGGTGCCGGGCTGCCGGGGCACCTGCACTGGCACATCGTGCCGCGCTGGCACGGCGACGTGAACTTCATGCCCACCACGGCGGGGGTGCGGGTGCTGCCACAGGCACTCGACAGCCTCTGGGAGCAGCTTGTTGCCGCCGCGGAGATGCCGCGATGAGTTCGCTCGACTGGACCGCACTGTCCGACTGGCGGGCCAGGGAGTCGCACACGCTCGGCCCCTGGGCGATGCACTCGGCCGACTCGGCCGGACGCGTCCATCCGGAGCCTCCGCACCCCTTCCGCGCACCCTTCCAGCGGGACCGCGACCGGATCGTGCACTCCGCCGCGTTCCGCCGCCTCGCCCACAAGACTCAGGTCTTCACCGGCGTGCGCGACGACTACCATCGCAGCCGCCTCACCCACACGCTCGAGGTCACGAGCATCGCCCGCACGCTCGCGCGGGCGCTTGCGCTCAACGAAGATCTCGTGGAAACGCTCGCCCTCGGGCACGATATCGGCCACCCGCCGCTCGGCCATGCCGGCGAAGACACGCTCGCCGAACTGCTCGCGCACGAAGGCGGATTCAACCACAACGCCCAGGCGCTGCGGATCATGGAGCTTCTCGAGTCCCGCGACTCCCGATTCCCCGGCCTCAACCTCTCACGCGAGGTGCTCGATGCCCAGGCCACGCGGAAGCGCGACGGCACGGCCCCGGCCCCGCTCCTCGAAACACAGGCCGTCGACGCGGCCGATT
>CAZDTC010000421.1:0-2516 GCA_964508125.1 uncultured Candidatus Kuenenia sp. | reverse complement strand
GCCGCTGCACGTGCATCGCCATGTCGGCGAAGTAGCGGAGCGTGTCGATGCAGTTTTGCACGTCTCCCTCGGCATGGGCCCGCAACTTTCCGGCATCGAGGGCCTCGATCTCGCCGATGATCGGCTTGTGCTTCTGGATCGCATCGGCCAGCCGGTGGATGTGCACGCCGCGCTCGTTCGGGGGCATCGTCGCCCAGCCAGACTTCTTGAACGCGTCGGTGGCGGCCTGCACGGCGCGGTCCACGTCGGCGGCGGAGAGCACGTGGAACTCCGCGAGCGGCTCACCCGTGCCGGGGTCGAGCGTCTTCATCGTCTCGCCGGTCGAGCCCGCCACGTCCTTGCCGCCGATCACACTCGTAAGCGGGCCGTGGGCGAGAAACTTTTCCACTTCGGGAAGCAGGCGTTGGGCGGTGGTCGTCGCCATGATGGAGACTCCTGACGGGAGGGTGGCTACAAACAAACGGGTATCTTCCGCGACCTCCAGAGGTCTCTGCAAGGGCCTCGCCCCGGTCATCCCGCGTGAATCTGTTACGCGCCGCGGAGAATCCGGTCGAGCCAGCGGCCGGCCGCCATGCCGCTCGATGCCGCCCCCTCCACCTTCGGCCCGGCGAACGCGTCGCCACAGCACACGATGGGTGGGGCCGTGGTCGCGGCCACGAGCGGCACGTCGAGGATCGTGGTCGGCGTGGCGAACTTCCAGCGCTGGAGCGACTGCTCGACCACCGTCGCATCGCCGATCCACGGGGCGGCGAGACCACGGAGCTCGCGAGCGACGTCGTCGGGCAACGCGTCGAACCGTTCTCGGCTGAACGCCCCTGACGCGTGGATCGTGAGCGCCGGCCGCGGCGAGATGCCCTTCTGCATGTTGTCGGCGATCCACGTGATCGGCCCGGCGGCAAACTGGATGCCGCCCGGCGGCGGCACGCGGCTGGGCCCGTCGAGCACGAGCATGAGCGCAAAGCACGGATCGTAGGCGGCGGTCGCGAGGCGCCGATGGGCCTCGGCGTCGATCCCGCCGGCGGGCGCCGGCGCGAGGCCGCCGGCAGAGAACAGGTCGAGCGCCTGCGGCACGGGCGCGGTCACGGCGCAGCCGCGGGCCATGATTGGCGCGGCGCCAGCGATCTCGATCCGCACCCGCCCGTCCTCGACCGCGATCGCCGTCGCCTGTGCGGCCGTCTTCACGGTGGCGCCCAAGTCGATAAGCCGGCCCGCGAGAAATTTCGGCAGGTCGGTCATGGCCCCCGTCCCGCGCCAGCGGGCGTGGCCGTCGTCGGCGGGCGTGGCCGACGTCGCCACCGACTCGGCCTGCGCGAAGCCGCTGCACCACGGGACGACCGCGTGTTTCTCGTGCGCGGCGGCGACGGTGCCCCCAAACGCCCGGCCGCGCACCGTGAAGAACTGGGCGCCGTGGTCGACGACGGCGTCGCCGAGCCGCCGCGTCGCCATCCGGCCGCCAATGCCGCGGCCCTTGTCGAGCACGACGACGCGATGCCCAGCCGCGGCGAGGTGCTCCGCCGCCAGCAGCCCGGCGATGCCGGCGCCGATGATCGCGACGTCGTGCTCCTGCGGCTCGTTCATCGGGTGAGGTGCTCCAGGCCGCACGCGGCGGGGCGATGTCAGGGCCGCCCGCTCGACCGCTCCGGCGTGAGAAACCCGACGAGGTCGGCCGTGCACGGCATGCGGCTCGAGGCGAGGACCTCGCCGGCGGCGCAGCCGGCCATCATGCCAGCCGTCTCGGCCATCGCCCGCACCCGTGGAAACACATGCGCCTTCTCCGGCGGGAACTGCGACTTGTAGCAGCCGATCGCCTCGAGCTTCGTGTCGAGGTGGCCGGCGATGTCGACGACGATCGGCCAGTGGCCGTGCGGCACCGTGGGAATCCCAGCGAACAGGAAATACGTGAGGAAGTGGGGCACCGTGTGCACCGGCAGGTCGCCGAAGGCCGGATCCCACTTCGTGAGCCGCGAGTAAAAGACGCCGGCCTCGGTGATCGCCACCGCCTGGGCATGGTCGGGCGACGCGAGCGGCGTTTTGTCGCCCAGGCCGAGCACGATCTTCGGCCGCCAGCGGCGGAAGATCGTGGCCAGGGCAACGCGGGCGTCGAACGAGTCGAACAGCCGCCGGTTGGGGAAGGCGAGCGTCTCGCGGTGCACGGCGCCGAGCACCTTCGCCGCGGCGGCCGCCTCGGCGAGCCGTTCGTCGGGGCCGCTCGACCGCGGCGTCGGCTCGCCGTCGGTGAGGTCGACGATGCCCACCCGCCGTCCTTGCGCCGCCAACAGCGCGAGCGTGCCGCCGCAGCCGATCTCGACGTCGTCGGGATGGGCGCCGACGGCGATCACGTCGAGCGGTTCGGGGAGCTGGGTCACGGCCGCGCCGGCTTCGTGGCCGCGATGAGGAAGCAGGGATTCATGGCCTCGAAACGGATCCTGTCGAGCTGCTCCACGCCGCGGGCGATGTTCACCATCCAGTAGGCGGCGTCGGTCGACCGGGCGCGCAGCAAGGCGTGCACCGCGGCG
>CAZDTC010000420.1:0-2530 GCA_964508125.1 uncultured Candidatus Kuenenia sp. | reverse complement strand
GTGAACCGGCGATAAAAGTGGCACGAGCCGCAGCTGCCACACACCGGCAACGCGTTTGAACGGGATCGCTGGCTCACGATGCTTCTCCGGGGTTCACGCTTTTCGTTCCATCGCCGCCAACTTCCGCCGCGTACGCTCAAGCGCCGCCGCGTCTTCGCCGGTCCACACGCGCGGCGAGGCCGCCGGTTCCTCGGGCCGACGCCCGACTTCCCGGGTGGTGCCGCCGTTGTCCTGGCAGCGAGCGAGCCACCGGACGACGAACAGCCGCCAGTTGCGTTTGCCCGCTTTTTTCGGGTTGGCCCGGAGCCAGGCGTGGGCCTTGGCGAGTTCCCGCTCGAGGTCCGCAGCGGGGTACGCCTTGGCCCATTCGCCGCGGTCTTGCTCGGAGATTCCGGTGAATCCCGAAGTTTCATCCCACGCGAGTTTGGGGGCCGGCGAGGAAGCCGCTCGCGGTTTGCTCGTCGGAACCTGCGCAGCAGGTTTATGTCTTTCTATCTTCTCTCCTCTTCTCTTCTCTTCTCCCCGTGACGTTTCGTGACGCTTCGTGACGCGCGGTTCGAGTCGCTTCCGGCCCCGGTATTCCCGCGCCCGCTCGGCTGCACTCTTGGCCGGGGACCGCAGTTTGTCGGGGACGTTCTTCTCGCAAAAGTTCGGGAAAACTAGGCCTTTGGGCTCGTCGACGACCACCCAGCCGACCGCGGCCATGGCCTTCCCAAAACCCGGCATGCCCACGATGTCGTCGATGTCCGAAAGCTCCATGTACGGAACTCGACAATCCGCTCCGATCACATCGTTGATCGCAAACCAGATCTCCGTGAGCGCGCACGTCGTGACGCGCGTCACGTTTTCGAACGTGACGATTTCCGTGACGCTGTGACGGCACTCCATCCGGACGGGCTCCGCCCACCAGGCCATGAAGTCGCGGTTGGCGGCGAGGTAGCGGGCGATCGCCACCGTCTTCGGCAACTGCCGCAGGCCGCGTCGAATACGGATCCAGTCTCCGGCCATCGATCCCTCTCCCTCTATTTCGGACACCCGGCGGTGCCGCTCGTCCGTGAACGCTGCATTTCCCGGCAGCGTTGTGCGATCTCCCTCTGCGACGGGCAGCCGTCTTCCCGGGCCACCCCGGCGCAGTACAGCGCCTCGACGAGCTGCCCGGGCTCGACGCCCAGCCGGCCGGCCACGGCCCGTAAGCCGAGCGTCTTGCAGTCCTGGTACACGCTTTCCATGCGGTCTGTGCCTTCCATTGCCCGTACCCGTCAGCCGTCCGACAGGCTCCTACGCTTCTCGTCTGCCGCTGCCATGAGCCGGTCGACCGCCGACTGCGGCAGTTCGCCGGTGTCGAACTTCGACTGCACCCGGGCGACCAAGCCCACGAGGTCTTCCTTGGTCTTGGCCGCCCCGATCTTTTGCTTGGCGAGCATCTCCAGCCGGCGGGCCTCTCCCGGGTCGTCTGGCGGCCGCACGCGGTTGGCGGCGTCTCCGTCGTCGTCCGACTTGGAGTCGGCCGGAGCGAGGCCCAGGAGAGCCTCGTAGCCGGCCCGCCGCATGTATGTGATCGCGGACTTCTGCTCCTGGATCTTCCCGCCTCGGGGCACGGGGAGGATCGAGCGGATGAACTCGCCGCTCTCGCCGTGGCCGATCTCGGTCACCATCAAAAGCGGGCCGTGCTCCCCTTCGTGGAGGAACGTCTGGTTCACGACCAGGTGGTGCTTGGCGAGTGCCTTTTCCGTGGCCCCGATGAGCCCCGCCATGTTCACGAAGCCGCCGTATTGGGCCGTGGCGTTCTTGTTGATTTCGGAGTGCCAGTCGGGCTCGAGCTTGGCCAAGGCCCATGCCTTGAACAGCTGGCCCAGGGTGGCCGATTGCTCCCTCCGGTACGCCAATAACCTGTGGTCACCATTCGCCTCGCTCATCGCTCCCTCCCTTCATGAATGCAGGACACTCCAGTTCCACCACCGTCCCGTAGTCGGTCGGCAACCACGAGTCCCAATCCCGGCGGTATTGCAGGTCATCCAGAAGCCGCAGTGCCCGATCGCGGGCCCGGGCCGTGACGGACAGCGGTAGGGTCACGACATGACACGCGTGCGGGGGCGCGTTCTGCGTGACGAGAAAGTGCAGCGGGTGCAGCGGCCAGTCGGCCGCCTCGGCTGCGGCTTCGTACACGGCGGCCTGGAGGTCGTACTGGTATTCGAGGACCGACCGCCAGAAGGTCTTGAGGGGCGTCGTATCGCTCGTGGTCTTGAGGTCGTACCAAACCTCGTGCGTGGCCCCGTCGATGCGGCAGCGCATGGCGTGGCCTTCCCATTCCCACGTCACGCAGAACTCGGCATCCACCCGCGCGTCGATGAGCTGCTTGGCCGCAGGGTTCGCGAGAATCTGCCGTGTCTGCTTCCAGAGCTTCTCGCGATCGACCGCCGTGAGGCCGATGCGACCGGGCTCGAGGCCGGCCAACCAGTCCTCGCCTTTCTTGGAGAGGTTGCCGGTCGCCGTCAGGTACGAATCGGGGGCGACCTCGATGGCATCCCAA
>CAZDTC010000419.1:0-2532 GCA_964508125.1 uncultured Candidatus Kuenenia sp. | reverse complement strand
GGGCCGTCAGGTAGCCCGATGACGGGGCCGCCAGGAACAGCACCGCCTCGGCGATCTCCCAGGCCTCGCCGAGCCGCTTTGCCGGCACGCGCTTCTTGACCTCGTCGAGCAGCGCCGGCCCCAGCGCGGCGGTCATCTCGCTGGCGATGAACCCGGGGGCGACCGCGTTGACGGTGATCTTCCGGCCGGCGAGCTCCTTGGCGACGGTGCGCGTCAGGCCGACGAGCCCCGATTTGGACGCGGAGTAGTTGGCCTGCCCCGGGTTGCCGATCAACCCCGAGACGCTCGCCACGTTCACGATGCGCCCGTACCGCTGCTGCATCATCGGCCGGCTGACGGCCCGCATGAAGAGGAAGGGGCCCCGGAGATTCGTCGACAGCACCTCGTCCCACTCCTCGTCGCTCATCCGCGGCAGGAGCGTGTCGCGCGTCACCCCGGCGTTGTTGACGAGGATATCGATCCGGCCGAGCTTGGCGTGGATCGCGTCGACCACGGCCTGCACGTCGGCGGCCTGAGACACATCGCAGGGAAACTCCTCGGCGGAGCCGCCCACCGCCCGGATGCCCGCGGCCACGTCGGCGAGCTTGCCGGCGCTGCGGGCCACGAGCGCCACGGCGGCGCCGTTGGCGGCGAGAACCTCCGCGATCGCGCGACCGATTCCTTGGGATGCCCCGGTGACGACCGCCACCTGGCCCGAAAGATCGACGCGCACGCGCTTCGGGTCGGGCTGCGTCTGCTTGTCGTCAGTCATTGCAAATCCTCCTTGCACATGCCGTCGCATGCGACGGCCGTCAGTCGAGCACGCCGTGGCAGGCGACACTCCGATCGATCCGCTTCATCAGCCCGCGAAGCACACGTCCTGGCCCGACTTCCCACACGTTTCGCACGCCCGAGGCGAGGAGATGTTCCACGGACGCCTGCCATTCGACAACCCCAACGACCTGGCGGGCCAGGAGCCCGCGGATTTCGGCTGGATCCACATGAGGCCGGGCATCGACGTTGCTCACCACCGGAATCCGGGGTGGGCGGATCTTCGTCGCCGCAAGAACCGCGGAGAGCGTGGTCACGGCCGGCTCCATCATCACGGTGTGGAAAGCACCGGCGACCTCGAGCGGCACACACTTCATCGCGCCGTCGGCTAGGGCGGCCGTCTCCAGACGGCGGCACGCCTCCAGCGAACCGGAGGCCACGACATTTCCCGGGCAGAGCACGTTCGCAACCGCCAGCACCCCGTCGCCGCGGGCCTCGTCGCAGAGAGCCGCCACCCGCGCCCGGTCGAGCCCGAGCACCGCGACCATGCCGCCGGGCCGCTCCTCGGCGCACTCCTGCATCGCGCGCCCGCGCACGTCGACGAGCCGCACGGCATCCTCGAACGACAGCGCACCGGCGAACACGAGAGCGGTGTATTCGCCAAGCGACAGGCCGGCCGTGATCGGCGCCTCGTCGAGCGCCCGTTCGCCCCGGCTGCGGAGCACCTCGAGAAGCGCAAGGCTCGTCACGAGGATCGCCGGCTGGCTCACGGCCGTGGAATTGAGTCGCTCCGCCGGCCCCTGCATGCAGATCGCCTCGAGGTCATACCCGAGAATGTCGGCGGCGCGGTCGAAGAGGTCTTTTGCCGCCGGATGCTCCGTACACCACGCTCCGACCATGCCGACGGACTGTGCCCCCTGGCCGGGAAACACGATCGCCGGGCGGCCTCCTGCCGCGGGCTGCACGTCAGCCAAGGCTTCAGCCCTCGGTCTTGAGAACGGCGCGACCCATGTAGTGGCCGCATGTGCCGCAGATCCGGTGCGTGGGCACCGCCTTGCCGCAGTTCGAGCAGAACGTCAACTGCCGCGGAGTGAGGAAATCGTGGGCGCGGCGGGACCGCGTCTTTTGGTTGGACTGACGTCGCTTGGGAACGGCCATGGATCACCTGCGTGCTTGAGCGGAGCCCCAGACTCTAGCCGCCCCGACGTCACACGGTCAATCGGTGGCTCAAAACAGGGTGTTTTGGCGATCGACCTGCGGCGGAATCCCCAGGTGCTCCTCCCCCTTGGGCGTCAGCCGCCGGCCTCGCGGCGTGCGCACGACCAGTTCGCACCGCAGCAGGAACGGCTCCACGTCGTCCTCGAGCGTGTCGGCCGCCGAGCTCATCGTGTGGGCGATCGCCTCGATGCCCACCGGCCCGCCGCCGAACACCCGCTGGATCGTCTCCAGATACTTGCGGTCGAACCCGTCGAGCCCGAGTTCGTCGATGCCCTGCATCTCGAGCGCCGACCGCACGATCTCGACATCGATCGCACTGTCGGCCCGGCTCGTGGAAAAGTCGCGAATCCACCGCAGCCGATTGTTGGCCAGCCGGGGCGTGCCCCGGCTGCGGCGCGCGATCTCGTCGGCCGAAACATCATCCATCGGCATCTGGAGCTTGACTGACGAGCGGCGGACAATCTCGGCGAGCTCCTCCGGCGAGTAGTAGTCGAGATGCTCACGGATCACGAACCGATCTCGCATCGGCGCGGAGATCAGCCCGGCCCGCGTCGTCGCCCCCAC
>CAZDTC010000418.1:0-2538 GCA_964508125.1 uncultured Candidatus Kuenenia sp. | reverse complement strand
CGGCCTTGGTGGCGTCGGTGAAGAAGCCGGTGCTCTCCACGACGATCTGCACGTCCTGGGAGCCCCACGGGATCGCCCCCGGATCCTTCTCGGCGAACACCTTGATCTTTTGACCGTCGACGATGAGGTCGTTGCCCTCGTAGCCCACCGTGCCCTTGAAGGGGCCGTAGTTGGAGTCGAACTCGAGGAGGTGGGCGTTGGTCTTGGCGTCGGTGAGATCATTCAAGGCCACCACCTGCACGTCCCCTTTGAGGCCATACTTCTCGTAAATGGCGCGGAAGGTGAGGCGGCCGATACGACCGAATCCGTTGATGCCGACGCGAATGGCCACGTGATGTGCTCCTGCGGGGAAAGGCGAAAACTGACGGGCCGCGGAATATACACCGTGTCGCGTAGCGGCCTCAATCGATCACGGATTCGCGGCCATTTTTGACAGGCGGAGGCGATCGTCGCATACCATTGGCCGCATGGCATCTCCCGTGATCGAACTGCGAAACGTGCGCAAGGCCTTCGTGGCCCCAGGCGGCGAGATCGTGCCCGTGCTCGACATCGATTCCTTCGCCCTCGACTCGGGCGAGGAATGTGCCCTCGAGGGGCAGAGCGGCTCGGGCAAGTCGACGCTCTTGAACGTTATCTCGGGGATCATGCGGCCCGACGCCGGGAGCGTGCTTGTCGGTGGCCACGACATCGCCCGGTTCGACGAGGCCAACCGCGACCGCGTGCGGGCCGACACGCTCGGCCTCGTGTTCCAGCAGTTCAACCTGCTCCCGGGGTTCACGGCGCTCGAAAACGTGCTCGTGGCGATGTCGTTTGGGTCGCATCGTCCCGATCGGAAGCGGGCGGCCGACCTGCTCGGGGCCGTGGGCCTCGCCCACCGGCTCGACCACAAGCCGGCGGCACTGTCGGTCGGCCAGCAGCAGCGCGTGGCCGTGGCGCGGGCGCTTGCCAACCGACCCCGCGCTGTCCTCGCCGATGAGCCGACGGCGAGCATCGACACCGCCCACCAACAGCAGGTGATCGACCTGCTCCGCACGACGTGCCGCGAGCAGGGGGCGGCGCTGCTCGTGGTGACCCACGCGCCCGAGGTGGCCGGCCGCTTCCCACGCCGCCTGCGGCTCGAAGACTTCAACCGTGCGGCCCGCGTCGCCCCGAGGCCCGCATGACGCTCCTCGGCATCGCCTGGCGGAACATCCGGCAGCGGCTGCTCACGAGCGGGCTCACCGCCCTTTCGCTCGCGCTCGGCGTGGCCCTCGTCGTGGCCACGCTCGTCACCGGGCGGATCGTCAACCGCGCCTTCGAGTCGGGCTCGGGCCTCGGCTACAACATGATCGTGGGGGCGAAGGGGAGCCCGCTGCAGCTCGTCTTGAACAGCGTCTACTTCATCAGCAAGCCGATCGAAAACGTGCCCTGGGCCTTCTACCAGGAGTTCCTCCCGGCGGCCCAGCGGCCCGACGGTGTCGACGGCACCTATGCCGCGAGCACGCAGACGGCCGTGCCGATCTGCATGGGCGACTACTTTCGCAGCCACCGCGTGGTCGGCACGAGCGCAGCCTTCTTCGACCGCCTCACCCGCGGCGACGGCCGCCGTTTCGAGTTTTCCGCGGGGGCCAACTTCCGCGACGACGACTTCTTCACCGGAGTGCTCGGGGCCGCTGTGGCGGCGAATCTCGGCCTCCGCGTGGGCGATGACTTCGCCCCGACCCACGGGGCCGACGACGGCGCCGTACACGACCCGTTCAAGGTCGTCGGCATCCTCGCCCGCACCGACACGCCCATCGACCGCGGCGTGTTCGTGAACATGGAGGGTTTTTATCTCCAGGACGGGCATGCCAAGCCGCTGCCCGAGGGAACCACGCCCGAGCCCGCGCCAGAGGCAAAGCATGCGTCGGGCCACGCGCCGCTCCCCTTCAACCAGCGCGAGGTGACGGCGATCCTGCTGGAGACGGCCTCGCTGCCGGGGTTGCCCGCCGAACTCACCGCCATGGGCCTGCGCACCGCGATCAACGAAGGCCGCGAAGGCCAGGCAGCGCTCCCCGTGGCCGAGATCCGCCAACTGCTCGACCTGTTCGTGAAGCCACTCGAGCTCCTCCTCCTGCTCGTCACGGCCCTCGTCGTCATCGTCTCGGCGATCGGGATCCTCGTGAGCATGGTGGGCTCATCGCTCGAACGCAGCCGCGACGTCGCCATCATGCGGGCCCTCGGCGCCCGCCGCGCCCACGTGCTCGCCACGGTGCTCATCGAGGCCGTGCTCCTCGCCGTGGGCGGCGGCCTCGCCGGCTGGCTCCTCGGCCACGCGCTCGTGGGCCTGATCGGCCCCTGGATCACGACCAACGCCGGCGTCACGGCGAGCATCTTCTCCGCCGCACCGCTGGCCGAAGCCCTGCTCGTGCCATTCCTCGTCGTGCTCGCAATCGTCGCGGCCCTCCTCCCCGCCATCGCCGCCTACCGCACCGACGTCGCCAAGTGGCTGTGATCCACGCGCTCAGGCAGGCGGCAATGACCCACATTCGGAGCCGGCGGCACGCTGCTCCATCGCCG
>CAZDTC010000417.1:0-2539 GCA_964508125.1 uncultured Candidatus Kuenenia sp. | reverse complement strand
GCTGCGCGAGGTATTCGTTGATGTCGGTTGCGATGAGTGTCGATTGG
This sequence comes from uncultured Candidatus Kuenenia sp., assembly GCA_964508125.1. Taxonomy (GTDB): domain Bacteria; phylum Planctomycetota; class Planctomycetia; order Pirellulales; family UBA1268; genus RGVT01. Next base: position 2,492 of record CAZDTC010000417.1, on the reverse strand, counting down.
TGAGACATAAAAGTAGGACAGGCTTCAGCCTGTCAGAAGTAACCTTCCTTCTTTTTCTTTTCCATGCTGCCGGCCTCGTCGGAGTCGATCAGTCGGCCCTGCCGCTCCGAGAACGTAGTGAGGAGCATTTCCTGGATGATCTCGGGGAGCGTCGTGGCCGTGGAGTCGACGGCGCCCGAGAGCGGGTAGCAGCCGAGCGTGCGGAACCGGACGCGGCGCATCTCCGGCTTCTCGCCCGGCTTCATCGGCAGCCTGTCGTCGTCGACCATGATCATCACGCCATCGCGCCAGACGATCGGCCGCTCGGCGGCGAAATAGAGCGGCACGATCGGGATGTTTTCGAGGTGGATGTATTGCCAGACGTCGAGCTCGGTCCAGTTGGAGAGCGGAAACACGCGGATGCTCTCCCCCTTTCGCACCTTGGTGTTGTAGACGTTCCAGAGCTCGGGCCGCTGGTTCTTTGGATCCCAGCGGTGAAACTCGTCGCGGAACGAAAACACCCGCTCCTTCGCCCGGCTCTTCTCCTCGTCGCGGCGGGCGCCGCCGAACGCGGCGTCAAACCGATACTTGTCGAGCGCCTGACGCAGCGACTGCGTCTTCATGATGTCGGTGTGAACCTTGCTGCCGTGCGTGATCGGGTTGATGCCCTGGGCGCGGCCCTCCTCGTTGACGTGCACCATCAGCTTGAAGCCGAGCTCCTTGGCGACGTATTCGTCGCGGAGCTTGTACATGTCGCGGAACTTCCAGGTCGTGTCGACGTGGAGGAGCGGGAAGGGGGGCTTGGCCGGAAAAAAAGCCTTCTCGGCGAGGCGAACCATCACCGCCGAATCCTTCCCGATTGAATAGAGCATCACCGGGTTTTCAAACTCGGCCGCGACTTCGCGGATGATGTGGATGCTCTCGGCTTCGAGTTGGCGGAGGTGCGTGAGGTTGTAAGCGGTCATAAAAGCCGTCTATCTCGAATCAATCCCTGGGAATCCAGTCAATCTAGGCAATCTTGCCTGCTTTCGGCAATTCGCGCCATGCCGCCATCGGTTCAATTGACTGGTCATCCGGACGCTGGGTGTGGATACTGCGTCTTCTACCGAAGTGCATAGAGGAGGTTATTGCCATGCAGCCACGATCCACACAGATGTCCCGATTGTTCGCCGCCGCCTCGCGGGTGGCCCTGTGCGTTGCCGCAGCGGCGGCAGGCATCGATGTCGCCGAGGCCAAGCCGCGTGCCGAGCGGATCGCCGAGCGGCGGATCATCCGGCTGGAGGCGATGGAGCGGCGCATGGAGGCGGCGGCCCAAATGCCGCCGCGGCCCGTGGACGTGCGCCGCGCGATCCGCAGTGGCGCGCCCCTGCCGGGTGTCGGCCCAAATGCCGCTCCGGCGGCTGTCGCCCGGCCGGTGCCTAAGGCCGCCGCGCCGATCGTGGCCGCTCCGCAGCCGTCGGCTGCCGTCGCCACGGCGCAACCCCGCGCCGTCACGCCGCCGCAGCAGGCCAAGCCGGTACCTGCCCCCGTGGCCGCAGCGCCGCAATCGGTGACCCCCGCCACCGCCGTGGATGACGGTATGAAGAGCGTGCTCGTGCAGGGTGAACTAAAGCCCGCCGCGCCCACGCCTGCCGATGAGAAGATCGAACCGATCGAACTTTTGCCGCCGCCGCCGGCCAAGTAGCGTGTGGGGTGCGGCGGCCCCAGCCACGCTACATCGGGCAACTCGCGATCGACTCCTCCACCAAGGGGGTGTTATCCTCCTGGAATGGAAGGCAGGGCGTTCGCGTTCATTTTGGTCGTCGGGCAACTGTTGTTCACTGGCTGTGGTCGCCGTGAGCTGCAGGGTAGCGCGATGCTCGTGGGCACATGGACCGGCATCGTTGCGGCCACACAAGAGAACGTAACGCTTTCCTTTTTCGTCAGCGGCGGAGGGAAGGCCCGCTCTTCCGCCGCCGACGGCTCCTTTGATTTTGCCTGGGAGCGTGCCGGCGACGCAGTGCGTCTTTCGATGGATTTGCCTGGCCTCGGCCTTCGGCGATATCTCGGCGAAATGCTCGACGACGGCTCTCTCGTCGTCCGGTTGGTGGATGACCCACACAATCGCGTTATAGTGCTAAAGAGATCGCATAACGCTGAATTCAATCGTGAATTGATTGAACGATATTTTTCCAGATAGCCGCCTACTTGTGATCCTATGTCGAGCTTTGTTTTAAGGCCGACTATTCCAAGTTCGTGGTCGAGAAAATCGGACCCAAGAGGTTAGGCGTGACAGGCTGAAGCCTGTCCTACTCCGAGCGCAGGGTGTCAGCCTGGCGGCGGATGGATCGCAGCCCCGCTGTTTGCGATCGTCCGCTCGTTGACTCCCCTGTAGGGGGGCGGTACCCTGCGACAGTTTCCTGCGGGGTTCAGGCGATGCTCGTGATCAAACGCCACGGTCTGCTGCTCACGCTGATGTTGCTCGCGGGCCTCGCGTCGGCCGACGAGTTCAACATGGCCGTCACGGTTGACGG
>CAZDTC010000416.1:0-2539 GCA_964508125.1 uncultured Candidatus Kuenenia sp. | reverse complement strand
GGGAATGGCGCAGGTGCTCCTCCACGAGCCCGACGTGCTGATCCTCGACGAGCCCACGAGCGGCCTCGATCCGAACCAGATCCGCGAAGTCCGCGAGACGATCCGCCGGCTCGGCGAGAAGAAGACGATCCTGCTCTCCACCCACATCCTCCAGGAGGTGGAGGCGCTGGCCGACCGCGTGATCCTGATCGCGGACGGCCGGCTGCGGTTCGACGGCACGCCCGCCGAACTGCGGAAGGAAGGTCGCGGGCTCGACGAACGGTTCTACGAGCTGACGCGATCGGCCTGATCCGAGGGGCTTTCGCCACGGTCGCCGTGACGACGTGATCGCGGTCCCCGACCCCCAACACGAATGACGACGGAACGAGGAACTCCCTATCATGAAATGGCATGTGCTCGACGCGGTGTTCAAGCGGAACTTCGTCGCCTACTTCTCGAATCCCACGGGCTACGTCTTCATTTGCGTGTTCGTGCTCCTGGGATCGCTGGCCGCGTTCTGGCCCCCGGAGTTCTTCAACTCGAACCTCGCGAACCTCGACCAGCTCAACCGCTACCTGCCCTACATCCTGCTGGTGTTCATTCCGGCGATCACGATGAGCGTGTGGGCCGACGAGCGGCGGCAGGGCACCGACGAACTCCTGCTCACGATCCCCGCGAGCGACTGGGAGGTGGTGTTCGGCAAGTATCTGGCCACGGTCGGGATCTACACGGTGGCGCTCCTGTTTTCCTGCATCTGCAACCTCGTGATCCTCCTCCGCTGGGGCACGCCCGACGGCGGGCTGTTTCTCGCCAACTACCTCGGCTACTGGTTCGTGGGCCTCGCGATGCTGGCAATCGGCATGGTGGCGAGCTTCCTCACGAGCAACCTCACCGTGGCCTTCATCCTCGGCCTCGCGCTGAACGCGCCGCTCGTGATGGCCGATCAGGCCGGCTCCGTGATGGGTCCGAAGCTCGCGGAGCGGATTCGCGGCTGGGGCCTGGCCGAGCACTTCTCCGACTTCGGCCGCGGTGTCGTCGGGATGTCGTCGATCGCCTACTTCCTCGGAATCGTGGCGGTGTGTCTCTATGTAGCCATGGTGCTCATCGGCCGGCGCCACTGGACCGGCCGCCGCGACGGCCCGCAGATCGGCCTGCACTACGTGGCACGGTCGGCGGGGCTCGTGCTCGCAGCGATCGGCGCGGTGCTCTTCTTCCGCTCACTCGATCTCCGAGCCGATCTCTCCGAGGAGCGGATCAGCTCGCTCGCTCCGGACACGCGGCGGCTGCTTGCGGGGCTCGAGGCCGACCGGCCGATTGACATCAAGGCCTATGTCAGCCCGACAGTGCCCGAGGACTACGCCCAGACGAGGATCAACCTCCTCAACATGCTCCGGCAGTTCCAGCGGCTCGGCCGCGGCAAGCTCAACGTGGAGGTGATCCCTACGGAGCCGAAGACCGAGGCGGCAGCGCTCGCCAGCCAGCAGTTCGGCATCGAGCCGGTGAGCGTACTCTCACGGGTGCGCGGCACCTATCGCGACGAGGAGATCTTCCTGGGCTGCGCTTTCACCAGCGGCCTGGAGAAAGTCGTTGTGCCGTTCTTCGACAAGGGCACGCCGGTGGAATATGAGCTCATCCGCTCGATCTGCACGGCCGCCCAGCAGAAGCGCAAGCGGCTCGGCGTGCTCACGACCGATGCGGATCTGTTCGGTGGCTTCGACATGATGAGCGGCCAACAGCGGCCTCGGCAGCCGATCGTCGAGGAACTCGAGAAGCAATACGACGTGGTGCAGGTCGACCCGACGGCGCCGATCACCGAGAAGTACGACGTCCTCCTGGCCGTGCAGCCCTCGGCTCTCGGGCCCGAGCAGATGGCGAACCTCGTGGCCGCGGTGCAGGCCGGGCAGCCGATCGCGATCTTCGAGGATCCGCTGCCTGTGCTCATGCAGTCGGTTCCCGGCACGGCGCAGCCGCGGCGCGGCCCCGGCGGGCCGATGGCGATGTTCCAGCCGCAGGGGCAGCCCAAGGGCGACATCGGCCAGCTCTGGCAGGCGCTCGGAGTGCGGCTGCGGTCGGGCGCAGGGCGGCCGGCGATGGGGCAGATGGGTGCCGACCCGTTCGTCGTCTGGCAGGACTACAACCCGCATCCCAAGCTCGAACTCCCGAGTGAATTCGTGTTTGTCGATGCCGACATGGGCAGCGGTGGCTCCGAGAAGGCGACGGGCTTCAATTCCGGCCAGCCGATCACGTCGGGTCTGCAGGAGGTGCTGTTTCCCTTCCCCGGAGCGCTCGCAAAGGATGAGAAGGCCGACGTGAAATGGACGCCGCTCGTGCAGACTGGCGAGCGATCGGGCACGATCGAGGTGGAGCAGATCATGGGCAATCGCGGCGACATGCGCCAGCTGCGGGTGTTTGAGAAGCCGGGCCGCGAGGCGATGGTGCTGGCGGTGGCCATCGAGCGGAAGGGAGCGGCCCCGCCCGCCGACCCAACGCAGCCCGATGCGCAGCCGGCCGCCGCGCCGGCGCCGATCCGGGCCGTCGTCGTCGCCGATATCGACCTCCT